>JAFRWH010000157.1 GCA_017438085.1 Bacillota bacterium | reverse complement strand
TGCATAGCAGCCTTGCGCTGCTGGTCGTTCAATTTTTCAAGATATTCGGGTATTCTTGCCATAAAACTGTTCCTTAGATCTGATTATATGCCCGTATATAATAGCACAACCCGCTGTCCAAATGAAGAGGCCCTCCTCAGAAATCTGAGAAGAGCCTTTCATGTAAGGGGTGTAAATGGTATATGTTCAAAGAATCGGAAGCCGGATCTAAGGGATCATGGCCTCTATCATCTGAAACAGCTTTTCCCTGCTCGGTTCGGTGAGTTCGCACAATCTGGCCACAGTACTTACAAACTCTTTATCTACCGAAATATCGTGAACAACGAACGAATCATTGCTGTCCTCCACCATCAATCCGTAAGAGAACTCTCCCTCGGCTTCTCCTTCCAGATGACGTTCAATCACAGTGCATTTCATAACCGGTCTCCTGTCTGAATTTACAAAAATGTAAGTTACTGTCTTTATTGTAAATTGACAGTCAGAATTTGTCAAACAATATTTTACTTTTTTATAAAATTTTATTATGAACCTGATTCGGCTTTTGCAGCCCGGTACATAACAGCGCCATGCACATAAAAACCCCTCCTGAAGGCTCTGAACGGTCTTCTGAGAGGGGTTTATATGCATTTTGAGTATTTATGTGTCCGGCGGAAAGATCTGCTCAGAACGGCGTTTAAAGCGCTATTCGATGACCAGCAGCTCTGCGCCTTCGGGTACGGGGCAGAAGTAGCCTTCAGCGGCTTTTTCCTTAAATTCAGCCTTAGCAGCCTCGATCAGTGACTGATCCTCCAGCAGGTCTATGGCAGCGCCGCAGAGCACCTTTGCAGCATACACTGTGCCCTTATCGCCTATAGGAGAAGCGCCGCAGCTCACATTCTGCCAGCTGTGTCCGGGAGCTCCGGATACGAAGCAGACTGTGCGGATCTGCGCGGTGGGAATGCACCAGGAAACATCGCCTACATCGGAGGAGCCGGGTCCGTGCTCCTCACCTGTGTAGTAGGGCATCACGAAGTTATTCAGAGCAAGCTTTCCGTTCTCTGTCTTTTCCTTTACGAACTTTGCGATCTCCTTGTCGTGATTGGCTCCGTTACCCGGGAGCTTGCCGTCGGATTCGCACTTTGCCTTGATTCCTTCTGCCAGCTTCCATTCCTCTTCTGTATATTGCGGAACAGGGATCTCCTCCAGATTCTTGTACAGCACCTTCTCCAGAGTCGAATTGGGAACACCGTCGGAACAGCCATCCACGAACAGCTTTTCCATGCGGGTCTCGGTCATAGTTGCAGCGCCGTCAGCGCAGAGGTCAACCCTCTTCTCCAGCTCAAGAGCTTCTTTTACTCTGGGAGAACGGACCATGTAAAGCACTGAAGCTGTGGGCTGCACCACATTGGGGCTCCAGCCGCCGCCGTCTATCATCGCATAGTGTATGCGCGCATCCGGCTTCATGTGCTCTCTCAGGTAGTTGACACCGGTATTCATCAGCTCCACAGCATCCAGCGCGGAACGTCCCATGTGGGGATTGCCTGCAGCGTGAGCCGCCTTGCCGTAGAATTTGTAGAGCACCTGAATGCAGGCATTCCAGCTTCCGGTGGATACTTCGTTTGCATCCCCGGGGTGCCAGGTCAGAGCTGCATCAAGATCGTTCCAGATTCCGTCTCTTGCCATCAGAGCCTTGGAGGCTCCGCCCTCTTCGCCCGGACAGCCGTAGAATATAACGGTTCCGGACTTGCCTGTTTCTTCAAGATAATGCTTGATCCCAAGAGCTGCTCCGAAGCTTCCTGCGCCCAGCATATTGTGGCCGCAGCCGTGTCCGCTGGCACCCGGAACGATGGGTTTGGGCTCAGCAACCCCAGCCTCCTGGGACAGTCCTGCCAGAGCATCGAATTCGGCCAGTATACCTATGTAAGGTCTGCCCGAGCCATAGCTTCCGGAGAAAGCAGTCTTAAGACCGCAGAGATTCTCGGTCACAGTAAAGCCCTCTTCCTTCAGCTTCTGTATATAATACTCTGCAGACTTGAATTCCTTCAGGGAAAGCTCTGCAAACTCCCAGATCTTATGGGAAATGTCTACGATGGTCTCTTCCTTTGATGCCACATATTCTATGGCATTCTTCTTCTGTTCGTTCATTTTGTCCACCTGTTTTACTTTTATTCTATAGGCTTTCCGTCGGCATCATAGCTCTGCTCCTTCGCGTTTTCCGAAAGAGCCAGATCCTTTGCCTCCTGATACCAGTCCGCATACAGATTCTGGTTGTAAGCTTTAGCCAGCAGGTCATTTATTGCCTTGCCGAGCTCCTCGGATTTTCTGTTGAGCAGTATGATGTTTCCTTCAAGCTGTTCACTGACATCGAAATCGAAGCCGCTGAAAGCTATCTCGCTGTTCGCTGCGATTATATCCTCGCCGTTGCCGTGGGTGACGCAAATGCCATCAATAGTGCCTGCCAAAAGGTCCTTTACGGCAGTTGCCATGGCTTCATAGAGCTTGATCTCCGCTCCCGGAGGAAGCTGCTCTTTTGCAAGATCCTGCTGAAGAGACGCCTTCTGAACGCCTATCTTCATGCCGGACAGGGCTTCTTTCTCCGTCCATTTGCCTTCGTTAGCCTTAAGGCAGATGATGGACTGCTGCTTCTCGCCGTCTCCCGCATAATAGGGATCGCTTATAAAGAAATCGTGGGCTCTCTGAGAGGTCCAGCCATAGCCGGAAATGGATATGTCTGCCTTTCCCGCCGACACCGCTTCCATGCAGGCTGAAAGGCTCATAGGCTCTATTACCAGCTCCAGCTCAAGGCCTGATGCGATATATCTTGCAAGGGTCATGTCAAAGCCTGCAAACTGTTCGTCCCCTTCTTTGCTCAGGTCTATGAATACCATAGGAATAAAGTCCGGTGACACGGCAAGCGTAAGCTTATCCTTGCTGACGGTCTTGAATCTGATGATCTCGCCGCTCTCCCCTTCGTATTTCTGGCCGCCGCAGGCGGCAAGTCCCAGCAGCATCACGGCTGCCAGCATGATCGCAATAAACTTCTTAATTTTGGTTACCTCTTATATTGAATCGATGATACAGAGCACAATACTGACGTCATAAATTATACTATGCGTATGTAATTAAACAAGAGCCAAGCTGAGGTCAGCCCGGCTCTTTATGTGCTCTAATAGAGTACCTGGCTCAGGAATTCTTTGGTCCTGGGGTTCTGCGGATTTTCGAACAGCTCCTTGGGTGTGCCGCTCTCGGCTATGACGCCGTCGTCAATAAAGAGCACCCTGTCACTGATCTCCTTGCAGAAACCCATCTCGTGGGTGACTATTACGCAGGTCATGCCGGACTTTGCAAGGTCTCTTATAACCTCCAGTACGCCCTTTACCATTTCAGGGTCCAGCGCGCTGGTGGGCTCATCGAAGAGCATTACATCCGGATGCATAGCCATGGCGCGGATTATGGCAAGTCTCTGCTTCTGGCCGCCGGACAGCTTCCTCGGATACTCGTTCTCCTTGTCAGCCAGACCTACCTTCTTCAGCAGTTCTCTGGCCTCTGCTTCCGCATCGGCCTTGGACATGCCAAGCTCAAGAGTCGGAGCCAGAGTAATGTTTTCCATAACAGTCAGATGCGGGAACACGTTGAACTGCTGGAATACCATGCCTATCTTCTGGCGGTGTTTGTTGAGGTCCGTGCTTTTTGCGTCGAGCACATTGCCTTCGAAAATAACCTGACCGCCGGTGGGCTCCTCCAGCATGTTCAGGCAGCGCAGGAAGGTGGATTTTCCGCCGCCGGAGGGTCCGATTATAGTTACCACTTCGCCCTTGCGGATAACTTCGCTTATGCCTTTGAGTACCTGAAGATCGCCGAAGCTTTTCTTAAGATCTTTTGTTTCTATGAGAACTTCATTAATATCAATCACTGACGCTCAACCTCTTTTCCATAATGCTGACTGCTTTGGTCAGAACCAGAGTAAGTACCAGATAAATGCCTGCTATGATGAACAGCGGCTGCCATACGAGGAATTTATTGGCCAGCAGCGTTCTGGTGTACATCAGCTCGTA
>JAFRWH010000156.1 GCA_017438085.1 Bacillota bacterium | reverse complement strand
TGCTGGGCAATGCCTACCAGGCAAGCCGCAGCAAGGCAGACATAGATCATCCTGTTTTTCTTTATGACATCCCTGCGGAAGCCGTAAAAGGTCTCCTTAAGATAGTTCTGGCCTTCGGATCTCTGTATACCGGGCGCATCCTTCAGTACGAACAGCGCCAGAAGGCCTGCAGCTGCAGGAATGATGCCGAGAACTATAAAGAACAGCGCATTGCTTTCGTTAGCCGAGTTATACAGGCTGCCAAGGCCAACAAACACTATGACCACAGCGATCACAGGCAGGATCGCAAGTATGGAATTCAGCCGGCCTCTGTTGGTCCTGTCGGTAACATCAGCGACCCATGCGTTGAATGCAGCATCGTTGGAAGTGGAGCCTGCGAAGGTCATCAGACAGTCGAAGGCTATCAGAAGGAATGCTATCAGAGTCACCTTAGATGGCTCCGCCTTCATTGGCAGCATGGCAAACAGCATTATTGTAAAGCCCCAGACTATGTAACCGAGGGCAATAAAGGGCTTGCGCCTGCCGGTTCTGTCTATCAGTCCGCCCGCAAAAATCGTGGTCGCCGTGGCGGCGACAGCGGAGAGTATCACCATAAGAGTGGTGACCCCGTAGGACATGTCGGCTCTTCCGGAGTTTGCGAAGATATCCTGGGCAAAGGTAGCAAAATACATGTTTTCCACTATCCAGGCTATCTGCCCTATGAGCCCGAAGAACACTGCTGAAAACCAGACTCTTCCGCCCAGAGGAGTGGATCTTTTTTCTTCCATAACGCATCGATCCTTTCATAACAAAAACTTCTGTTTCGATAAATGTATCACTACGAAGGCTGCAATTCAAGATGTTTGACCGATCAGCCTGCAGTCCGGCTTTATTCACAAACCGGTTATTTTTTTCACGATTATTCAACAATTTATAAGTTTATTACTTCAGTTTGTGATAATATATAATTAATATCTGTATTTATGATATATGTCTTCAAAAAAGGAGGAACTCATGGAATTTCAACACATTATTGACGCTGTAATGAACGAAAAAGCAACCCTCGAGGACATCGCCATTAAAATGTACGAAAACCCCGAGACCGCTTACAACGAAGTAAAAGCCTGCGCATGGATGTGCGAGGCACTGGAGAAGTATGGTTTTAAGGTAGAAAAAGGCCCCTACGGAATGCCGACAGCTATCCGCGCAGAGTGGGGCAGCGGCCATCCCGTAATCGGTCTGCTGGCTGAATACGACGCGCTTCCCGGCCTCTCCCAGACACAGAACACCTTCAAGGATCCCGCAGTGCTCGGCGGCCCCGGACAGGGCTGCGGTCACAATCTGCTGGGCGTAGCCACACTGGCTGCTGCCATCGGAATGAAGGCTGACCTGGAAAAGAATGGCCTCCCCGGCACAGTTGTATTCTACGGATGCCCCGCTGAGGAAGTACTTACCGGCAAGGCTTTCATGGCAAGAGAAGGAGCATTCAGAGAACTGGATCTGGCCTTTGCATGGCACGGAAGCGCAAAGAACGCTCTGGGCCTTGGCATGGGCGGAGGTCTGAACAGTGCCATCTTCCACTTCAAGGGCAAGACAGCCCACGCTTCCGCTGCATGGAACGGCCGCTCCGCTCTGGACGCAGTCGAACTCATGAACACAGGCGCAAACTACCTGAGAGAGCACATGACCCCCAACTCCAGAATACACTATGTATACAAGGAAGCAGGCGTTGCTCCTAACATCGTTCCCGACAGAGCTTCCGTCTGGTACTATGTAAGATCCCTGCACCGCTGGGAGATCGACGAACTCTATCAGAGACTGGTCGACTGCGGCAAGGGCGCTGCTCTTATGACCGGAACCGAGATGGAGATCGAATTCCAGGGCGGCTGCTACAACACCATGTCCAACAAGGTCATTGCTGATGTATGCGCAGAAGTATATCCCATGGTGCCTGCAGCAGAGTACACCAAGGAAGAACTGGCCATGGCCGACGCACTGAACCAGACCATGCCGGAATATAAGGTCAAGAAGCCGGATGAACCCATCCACACAGGCTTCAACTACAATCCGAATCAGTACAATATCAGCCCGGGCTCCAGCGATGTAGGCGACGTTCAGCACATCGTTCCCTGCATGATGGTCAACACCGCAAGCCAGAACATCCTCGGTGTAAACCACACCTGGCAGACCACCTGCTGCGCCGGCAACAGCATCGGCTACAAGGGAATGCTCAGGGGCGGCATCTGGATGGCTCTCGCAGCCGCTAAGTTCTACCGGGATGAGGAGCTGCTCAAGAAAGCGTGGGAGTGCTTCAATGACGATCTCAAGGGCGAGACTTATCAGTG
>JAFRWH010000155.1 GCA_017438085.1 Bacillota bacterium | reverse complement strand
GCATGCCGGTCAGCTTGTCCCAGGGAGCTGTCAGGATAACAGCTTCCTTGTTGTGCTCTCTCAGAAGATCAACAGCCTGCTGTACCTTTTCTTCGGGCAGCATGCCTGTGCGGGAAAGAATGATGCAGTGAGCGGATTCGATCTGATCGTTGAAGAATTCGCCGAAGTTCTTCATGTACATCTTGCACTTGCCTGCGTCAACGACGGTGGTGAGACCGCCAAGCTCCAGCTCGTCGGAGCCGGTAGCCATGACTGCAGCTGCGACCTCGGAAAGCTTGCCTACGCCGGAGGGCTCGATAACGATGCGGTCGGGAGCATAATCTCTTACCACCATCTTCAGAGCTTCCTTAAAATCACCTGTCAGGGAGCAGCAGATGCAGCCGCTGTTCATCTCGTGGATCTGAACGCCTGCGTCAGCCAGGAAACCGGTATCGATGCCGATCTCGCCGAACTCGTTCTCGATGATGACGATCTTCTGGTCCTTGTATGCCTCTGCAACGAGCTTTTTGATAAGTGTGGTCTTTCCGGCTCCGA
Organism: Bacillota bacterium; assembly: GCA_017438085.1. The sequence goes on along the minus strand of JAFRWH010000155.1, from coordinate 8,459 downwards.
GGAAACCGGAGTAAATATCAATTTTGGTCATGATACTTCCTTTCTTTATGTGTAAAAAAAATTTTTTGTTATCGATTTTGATCTGCGCTGCACCCTTTCAGTTTTAGGCACAACGCAAAACAACGCTTTAAAAGCGCCTGCGGAAATATTATACCACACTTGTCAAGCCCCCGCGTGATTTTAATGTGATGTTTTTCCCTCTTTAAGCCCTGAAATCTGCCAGTTGGAATGATAAAAAGGTAACTCTTCATACTTGAGTTTACTATCTAACCCTCTGCAGGCCACTGTCCTAAAGTGCCTATGCTCCTGCTTTTATAATAATACGCAAATTTGGAGCATGATTTTCCGCTTTTCGCAACTGGCTTTATACCCTCATGGGGTATATCTGGCCATGTATTGTTTTTCAAAAACTATTGTTAATACTATAATTATCCAGAAATAATATTATTTATATAATTTTAAGCTGATAATCTCGGAGTGTCGCTCTATTACTGACGGATTATATGCTCCAATAATTTAAAATAAACATAATTATGGAGCATCGTAGGTATTTGATGAGTTAAAAATGAGTACATATTTGTCTAAAAAGCCGATATACCCCCTACTTGGTATGTATAGCTTGCGAAAATCAACGGAACTCACTATGATTCCATTTGATCATTGTCCGTTCTGGAGCTGAATAAGACAAGCTAAAGATGTCACATGCATAATAGTCATGACGCATGTAAACTGGTGCGTCATCCAGAAAAGCCTGTAAAAACAAATTCGATATATCCATAGGATGTTATATACATTTTTAGATATTTGTTTTAAAATTCTATTAAAATAATTAATTTTTTACCACGCAGCCACGGATGAAATCCGGAGAGGTCATAAGAAAGGAGAAGCAAAATGGAAAAGTTTATCGATATCAATGGCATTACAATGTGCTATGAGGAGACTGGTGAAGGAAAGCCTCTGATCCTGATCCACGGCCTTACAGGTAACAAAAGCACTATGTCTGATTTCCCGAAGATACTCGGGCCGGGAAGAAAGTATATCGCAGTCGATACCCGCGGTCACGGCAAGAGCAGCAAGCCTGAAGCATATACGCTGGAAGACCACGCTGACGATATCGGGGCTCTGATAAAGGCGCTGGGCTATGAAAAAGCCGATGTTCTTGGCTATTCCATGGGCTCATACATCGCCCTCAATGCAGGTGAAAAATATGCTGACAGAATCGACCACCTTATCCTGCTGGCATCCAAGCCCAGCGGCAAGACATCTTCTGTTGAAAAGATAGTCAACGATGCAGGATTCAAGATGACTGAGATATCTCAGGAGAAGATGTTTGAGCTGATACTCGCAGCAGCTATGGCGCCTGAAACATTGAAAAAGATGAAGAGCGGAGAATTGAAAATGGATCTTACTGCGCTTACAGGCGTGCCCATGACTCCGGAGGAAAAGGCAGCTGAAAGCAAGTCCATAGCAGGCTTCGACCTTTCCGGCGAATATGAAAAGGTGACATGCAATACTCTTGTCATCTCTGCCGAATACGATGGCATCAACCCGCCGGAACTTGGAAAAGAAATAGCTGATGGCATTCCGGAAGCTGAATTCGTACTGATCAAAGGTGCTTCTCACCTGGTTGCCATAGAACAGCCTGAAGCACTGTCGAAGGCTGTAAACGAATTCCTTAATAAGTAAAACGCCAAAGAAAACCACATCAATTGAAACAGTTTAATTACAGAAAACCCGGCCGTATGGCCGGGTTTTCTGTAATTAAGTTTGATACTTAAGCCACTTTTAGGCCTTCTTGCCAAACATGTCTGTCAGCATGGCTTCTGCGAGAGCGGGTCTGTCCTTGATCTCCAGATAGAAGCACTTGCCCTTCTCGTCCGGGGTAAGGAAGGTCTGTCCCGGCTTGTCGGTGGTGTTCACAGAGGGCGTGCAGCGCACGAATTCATAGAGATCCGGGTGCAGCACTGCAGCCACGGCATTGGCATCGTACATAGCCACATAGCCTTCGCCTGCAGCCTCGTCCTTATAGCCCTCAAATGCAGCTCTGAGCAGTCCTCCGAAGGGAGTGCCTTCGCTTCTTTCAAGTATATCGCCATAAGAGAGCTTGGCGTCTCTGCCAAGATGCATGGGAGCAAAGATGATCTCAATGCCGGATTTGATAACTGCATCCAGAGCCTCAGGATCGCAGTAAGCGTTAAACTCCGCATAGTCGGTTATGTTTCCGCTTCCGTCCTTTGATGTGATCATTGCATAGAGCCTCTCGATATGCTCTGCCGCATCGGGGTGAGCCTGCAGGAGCATTGCTATATTAGTCAGCGGGCCGAAGGTGACCAGACAGATCTTCTCTTCAGATGCACAGAGCGTCTCATAGATCGCCGTTACAGCATCTCTTTCATCCAGCTTGTAGTCTCTTCCCGGAAGCATATAGTTTCCTATGCCGCCCTGCCCGTGAATGCCTGAAGCGTCGATGGTCTTTCTCCCAAGCAGGCTGGTATTGCCCTTTGCGACAGGGATGTCTCCGCCGAATTCTTTGGTCAGGAACAGAGAATTCGCTGTGGTCAGATCCAGATTTACATTGCCGGCTACAGAGCAGACCAGACGCACATCCAGTCTGGGATCTGCAAAGGCCATCTTCATGGCGAGGGTATCATCCACACCGGGATCGGTATCGAGAATGACAGGGATCTGCCTGATCTTCTTGTCTTTCAGCAGATGCAGCACCAGTCTGCCCTCTCCCTTAGCGTCCTGAAGTCTGCTCTCGGAAAGGACCTCTTCGATGATCTGTATGCAGGAGGTAGACACCACGCGGTCAGGATGATTCTGCTTGAGCTCTTCCTGAGTTATATCAAAGGAATCGCTCATATTCTTGTAATGGAAGTGCTGCAGGCCTACGCTGAATACGCGGTCATCTGCAATGGGCTCACCATTGAACTCAAAGCGCAGGAAGGAATGGCTCTCCTGATCGTACTCGGCATAAAGGCCGCTGGAGAGCTGATAGAACTCGGTATGTTCTCCTGCAAAGGCGCCGTCTCTGCACATGTGAAGCAGCATGTGCCTCAGCTGTGCGCCGGTGGCATAGACCAGGTGAACGGGATCGTCATAGGGGAAGCACTCGCGCAGATCGCCCAGTGTTACCACGGGACCCAGCTGCTCGTTTCTGATGCTGCCTGACCCCAGCAGGAAGATATCGGCACCGATAGCATCGCGGAGAATGTCGCTGAAAAGATCGCCAAGCTCGGTCTCGCGGAAGCGGTCCGGATGAGTAAGCTGACGGACGAACTTGGTAAGTATGCGTCCGTACTTATCGTCAGTGCGGCTCTTGAAATTGTGGATGAGCTCTTCAATAGCGGTGTCTCTCGGACAGGTCTTATCGTTGATCGGAACCGGTGTCCATTTATAGCTGTCTATGCAGTTGTTGTCAGTATCGATCAGAATATCGAAACGGCCGATCTGGTCGGTGCCGGTGCCCGCCTGAACGATGGGGATGCCATTAACTACAGCAGGTTCGGTCAGGAAGGTGTGGGAATGACCGCCGATTATGACATCCACGCCCCATGCGGGATCCAGCATGGCAGCCAGAGCCTTATCCTCTTCGAACCCGATGTGTGTCAGAAGCACGGTAAAATCGATATCCACAGCGTTGTAGGTGTTGCAGATCCTTCCGATCTCTTCAGCTGCATCCTCCAGCTTTACGAAGCTTCCGATCAGACCATCGGATTTGCACTGAGCAAGCGCAACATCAGTAATGATGCCGATGAACAGTATCTTCATGCCATCAATCTCAAGGATGTAGTGGGACTTGAACAGTCTCGCGCCGTTGGTGGTGATGTGCAGATTTGCGTTGATTATGGGGAATTCTGCGCATTTTTCCAGGAAGAGCAGATGCGCAACGCCATAATCTACTTCGTGGTTTCCGACGGTAACAACGTCAGGACCAAGCATGTTCATGATCTGAATAGTGGATATTCCCTGGAATTCAGAGTCGATGATGGACCCTCTGAACATATCGCCTGCAATAGCATAGACTACGTTTTCGTCCTCGCGTCTTGCTCTGCTTACATAGCCGGACAGCAGTGAGATGCCGCCCACCAGGTTTTCATCCACGTTTTCTGCCAGGAAGTCTCCATGCATGTCATTGGAGTGAAGAAGTGTCAGTTTTTTCAGATTTTTCATTGAGTACTCCTTTCTAAGCAAAAACATTTATGATGCAGTTTTATTCAACATTTTTGGTGGCGATGATGTCCACGCCTGTGCCTGCCACGTTTTTGAGCAGCACATCGCCGATGTGTACAGGAGCCTTCACCTTTACGCCCTTGAGCGCCAGAGCCGCATCCTTTATCTTGCCCTTGGGGATATCTCCCGCAGTCTTGCAGCTTACGGTAACGGAGCCGTCGCTGCTGCCTTCGACAAGGACGCTGGAAGTGACTACCCTCATGGGATTTGACACTTCGTTGGTGCCGTATACCTTGCCTCTGGGGCAGGTGTTTCCTGTTATTGAGAAGACCTCCGCGCCTTCGTGTTCCACCTTAAGGCTGCAGCCTATGGGGCACATTATACATGTAAGAAAAGTGGTTTCCATGGTATTCCTCCCTTAGGCTTTTGATGCCTTTACATACTCTGCGGCAGCCTTGCCTGCAGCAAGAGCCTCCTTGGATACATCGTCCACAAGACCGTGAACGCTTACAACGTTGCCTGCGGCGAAAACGCCGGAAACTGTGGTCTCGAATTCCTTTGTGACCACGGGTCCTCTGGTCTTCCTGTCTATTTCTGCTCCCATGTTGCGGGTGAGCTCGTTCTCCGGGATCAGACCGGTGGAAAGAAGCAGGCAGTCGCAGTCGTAGTGGGTCTCGGTTCCGGGTATAGGCTTGAGCTTTTCATCCACCTTGGCAAGGGTAACGCCCTCTACCCTCTCCTTGCCCTGAATATCCACAACTGTAGTGGAAAGAAGGAGAGGAATGCCAAAGTCGTTCAGACACTGGACTATGTTTCTCTGAAGACCGCCGCTCTTGGGCATGATCTCCGCCACGGCCAGTACCTCTGCGCCTTCCATGGTAAGACGGCGGGCCATTATAAGGCCTACGTCGCCGCTTCCGAGTATCACTACCCGCTTGCCGGGCATAAGTCCGTCTATGTTGACCAGCTTCTGAGCAGTTCCTGCGGTGTAGATGCCTGCGGGACGGTAGCCCGGGATGTTGAGAGACCCTCTGGTCCTTTCCCTGCAGCCCATGGCCAGCACTACTGCGCCTGCCTGGACCTGGAACATCCCGTCGTATTTATTGCTTACAGTCACGACTCTTTCGGGACTTATCTCCAGCACCATGGAGTTTAGGCGGTATTCGATGCCGCGCTCCTTTACCATGTCGATGTAACGCTGGGCGTATTCCGGACCGGTCAGCTCCTCCTTGAAGTGATGCAGTCCGAAGCCATTGTGTATGCACTGGTTGAGTATGCCGCCAAGCTTGTCGTCGCGCTCCAGAATGAGTATGGAATCCACGCCGCTGTCCTTTGCGGATACTGCGGCCGCCATGCCTGCGGGGCCTCCGCCGATTATGACGATATCGTAATTAAGCATTATTTGGCCTCCTTTCCCGCATTTCCGCCTTCTGAAGCCTTTTCCCTTGCAGTAGCCCAGTCAGCAATGCTTTTAAGGCCTGCACTGTCCTCGGAAAGACCTTCCTTTATGTCTTCAAGTATCAGTTTTGAGTTTCCGCCGCTTTTCGTGATGCGGCTCATGGGAACGCCAAGCTCTCTTGCCAGTATCTCCATGACCTTGGGGCTGCAGAAACCTGCCTGGCAGCGGCCCATGCCCGCTCTGGTGCGGCGCTTTACGCCGTCGAGGCTCTTCGCGCCAAGGGGCCTTCTAATAGCATCCACGATCTCGCCTTCGGTGACGGTCTCGCAGCGGCAGATGATCTGGCCGTAAGCGTGGTCTTTTTTGATCAGCTCGCTGCGCTCCTCGAAGCTCAGTTCAGAGGGCTTGAGTATGCCCTTTCTCGTAGCTTTAAAATCCGCCTTTGCTTCCAGCTTAAGCCTTTCGGCTATCATCTCTGCCAGGGCTTTACCTATGGCAGGAGCCGAAGAAAGACCCGGAGATGCGATGCCTGCGCAGTCGTAGAAGCCTGAGGCGTCTTCAGGCTCTCCGATGACAAAATCCTTGCCGTCCTCCTGAGCTCTGAGGCCTGCGAAGCTGGTTATTGTCTGGTTCAGAGGAATATCCTTCACGCATTTGCCGGCCTTCTGGTTGATGGCAGCCAGGCCTTCTGCAGTGGTGTTGACACCCTCTTTGTCTTCGATGTTGAAGGCTGTGGGGCCGACGATGATGTTTCCGTGGACGGTCTGGCTGACCAGAACGCCCTTTCCCATCTCGTCGGGAAGCTGGAATATGGTGTGAGTCACATGGTTTCCCACCTCTCTGTCCAGCAGATAGTAGTCGCCCCTTCTCGGAGTGATATGCAGCTTCTTTTCGCTGACCATGTTGTGGAACTTGTCAGCGTAAACGCCTGCGGCATTGATAACAGTAAGAGCTTCGAGATCGCCCTTGTCTGTGTGCACCAGCCAGCCTCCGCAGTTTCCGTCTGCGCAGCATTTTGTCGCCTTAAGAGGCTCTATCCCGGTGACTTCAGTGTCAAATCTGAATTCGGCGCCGTTTTCAGCAGCATTTTCTGCAAGAGCTATGGTAAGCTCGAAGGGGCAGATTATGGCCCCTGTAGGCGCCCAGAGAGCCTCTGCCGCCTCGTCGGAGATGTTGGGCTCCATTTCCTTGAGTCTCTCCCGTCCGATGAGCTCCAGTCCCCGGACTCCGTTCTTAATGCCTCTTTCCAGCAGCTCTTCCAGGCCTTCGTGAGGATCGCTCTCAGTCCTTACGACCAGGCTTCCGCAGCGCTTGTAGGGAATATCCAGGTCCTTGCAGAGCTGCTCCATCATAAGGCTGCCTTCCACATTGTATTTTGCCATCAGGCTGCCGGGAACGGCATCGAAGCCTGCATGGACAATGGCGCTGTTGGCCTTGCTGGTGCCGCAGCACACATCCTCTGCCCTTTCGATAACGCAGACCTTTGCGTCATAGGCGCTCAGATATCTGGCTGCCGCACAGCCGCTCACACCTGCGCCGATTATAATTACATCGTACAAATCTTATTCCTCCTTTGCCCAGCCGTAGGCGCACTTTACCGCCCGGTTCCAGCCTTTGATCATGGCATTGCGTTCGTTTTCATCTATATCAGGTTCAAATGTCCTGTCGATAGCCCAGATGGCTTTGACCTCGGACTTGTCCTTCCAGTAGCCGGTGGCAAGGCCTGCCATATAGGCGGCTCCCATGGCGGTGGATTCCACGCATTCGGGACGCAGCACCTTGCAGCCTGCTATGTTGCTCTGGGACTGAAGCAGGTAGTTGTTTGCGGAAGCTCCGCCGTCCACCTTGAGCTCGGGTATAAGCATGCCGGAATCGGCTTCCATAGCCTTAAGCACATCGTTCACCTGGTAAGCCATGCTGTCCAGAGTCGCGCGGACTATGTGGTTCCTGTTTACGCCTCTTGTAATGCCTACGATAGTTCCTCTCGCATACTGATCCCAGTGCGGGGCGCCGAGGCCTGTAAACGCGGGCACCACGTAGCAGCCGTTGGTATCCTTTACCTCCAGCGCCATAGCTTCGGTCTCGGAAGCATTGTGCACCAGGCGCATCTCGTCTCTCAGCCACTGAACGGCAGCTCCGGCCACAAAGATAGAGCCCTCAAGAGCGTAATTCACCTTTCCGTCCATGCCCCAGGCAATGGTGGTGACCAGTCCGTTGCTTGAGAATACGGGCTTTTCTCCTGTGTTCATCAGCAGGAATCCGCCGGTACCGTAGGTGTTCTTGGTCTCTCCCGCCTCAAAGCAGGTCTGGCCGAAGAGCGCTGCCTGTTGGTCGCCTGCAGCGCCTGCGATTGGTATTCCGGGGCCCAGCGCCTCAATATCTGTATATCCGAAGATGCCGGAGGAAGGCATGGGCTTTGGAAGCATGCAGCGGGGAACATTCAGGATCTCAAGGATCTCGTCGTCCCAGTCCAGGGTGTTGATGTTGAACATCCTGGTGCGGGAAGCATTGGAATAGTCGGTGGCGTGCACCTTGCCTCCTGTAAGCTTCCAGATGAGCCAGGTCTCCACGGTCCCGAAGAGAAGCTCGCCCTTCTCGGCGCGTTCTCTTGCCCCGGGCACATTCTCCAGTATCCAGCGAAGCTTGGTCCCGGAGAAGTATGCGTCTATTACAAGACCAGTCTTTTCCCTGATCATGTCTGTCAGGCCTCTTGCCTTGAGCTCGTCGCAGTATTCGCTGGTGCGGCGGCACTGCCAGACTATTGCATTATATACAGGCTCACCGGTATTTTTATCCCAGACTATGGTTGTTTCTCTCTGGTTGGTGATACCTATGGCCTCGATATCGCTCTCCTTGGCGCCTATCCTTGCCATCGCCTCGATGGCGG
>JAFRWH010000154.1 GCA_017438085.1 Bacillota bacterium | reverse complement strand
GGTGGTTTAAAAACGATTTTGAAGAAAAAATCAGTCTACTTTAAGCATCCTGTACCCTATCCCGATATGCGTCTGAATATACTTGGGCGAATCGGGAGTCGGCTCGATCTTTTTTCTTAGAGTGGTCATAAAGACTCTGAGGGATGCAATGTCGTTGTCCCAGTTGCGGCCCCAGATATTCTGAGTGATATATGTGTGGGTCAGCACCTTGCCGGTGTTTTTAGCCAGCAGGCAGAGCAGCTTATACTCCATGGAGGTCAGCTTGAGCTCCTCCCCTTCCAGGGCAGCCACACCTGCGGAGAAATCAATGGTCAGCTTTCCGTTGGTGTAGATAGAGCTCTCAGAGCTTTTGTCGCTGTTTATAAGGGCCAGGCGGCGTATGGTTACCCTAAGACGGGCCAGCAGCTCCTCTACGGAAAAAGGCTTGGTCAGGTAATCGTCTGCCCCGGCGTCCAGAGCCTCGATCTTATCCGCGTCATCGCTCCTTGCGCTGATGACTATTATGGGAATGTTGGACCAGCTCCTGATCTGCTTTATCACCTCTATACCGTCCATATCGGGCAGCCCAAGGTCAAGGAAAAGCACATCCGGATTGTGGGAAGACGCCATCATCACGGCTTCTGCGCCGTTTACGGCTGTCAGATATTTATAGTCGTGAGTCTTAAGTGTAGTTACTATGAGATTGCGGACAGGAGTATCGTCCTCTGTGACCAGTACAACAGGATTATTCATCTACCTGCACCTCTTTCATCGGAAGTGAAAACGTAAAGCGGCAGCCGGAAGGATGGTTGTCTGTAAGCGTGATCCTCCCGTTATGAGATTCAATTATGGATCTGCAAAGAGCCAGTCCAAGTCCCATGCCGCGGCGGCCGTCAGCCACCTTGCTTCGGCCTGTAAAGAACATCTCAAATACATGAGGCTTGATATCATCAGGTATTCCGGGGCCGTTATCGCTGACCGATACGATGGCCTCGCCGCCTTCCCGGTGGCTTTCGATGACGATCTCAGAACCCGCCTGCGTGTTCTTGATTGCATTGTTTATCAGATTTATCAGTACCTGCATTATGAGCTTTGCATCCATCTTCACCAGGAGTATCTCATCGCTGTCCATGACCCTGATAGTATGCTCCGAAGCATTTCTGTCTATATGCCTTAGGGATTCTTCTATAACATCGCTCATGAGCTCCGAAGACAGGTGGAGCTCCATCTGGCCGTTTTCTATGCGGGATATGGAAAGCAGATTCTCAACAAGATCTATCAGCCACTCGGAATCATCGTAAATATCCGAAAACATCTGCTCACGGGTCTTGTCATCCAGCTGATCGTAATGAGAGAGCAGATTGCTGGCATTCCCGGAGATGGAGGTGAGCGGAGTTCGTATATCGTGGGAAATGGAACGCAGGAGATTGGAGCGGAGCTGTTCGTTCCTTACCATTACTGACGCCCTCTCCTTCTCCTCTGCATTGCGGAGGTTCTGAAGCGCCAGGGCGCATTCGCCCAGGATTGAAGTTACTATGCTGTTTTCAAAAGGCTCCGGAGCTATCCTGTTGAGCCTTATTGCTATGGCGCCAAAGCAGTAACCATTAAGACATATAGGATGATACTGGGCCTTTGCTTCACTGTACTGTTCCATCCTGAAGCCAGCGGATTTCTGATTACTGAACACCCAGGCTGCTATCTCCTTTTCGTTGCTGTCAGAAGGACTGGCGTCGTGGGCATCCCTTGTTATGAGGAACTCTGTGCAGCCCTCGAGCGCATCGTTCTCTCCGCGCATGTATACAGCAACATCGCGGCTCAGGAGCGTGATGATCTGACGGGCTGTGGTCCTGATAACTTCAGACGGGTTCTCAGCCTTCTGCAGCAGCTGGTTAGTATCCAGCAGCACCTTGGTTCTGAAGGCTTCGCGGGCAGAAGCTCTTGCATTCTGCTTCATCCTGCTGGCAAGAGTGCCTGTGATCAGAGACGACACAAGCATTATAGCAAAAGTCACCACATACTCTGTCTCGTAGGTGTGGAAACTGAATTTGGGGTCTATAAAGAACCAGTTGAAAAGCAGGACCCCCGCCAGGGATCCGACCACACTGTAGACAGGGTTTATAGTGACCACGGAAATGATAAGAACGCCAAGTATGAATACGGTGATTATGTTGGATTCAGAGAAGCCGAAGCGTGTGAATATAAGGCCGATCAGTACAGCCGCAGCAAGAAGCAGCAGAGTGTAGACTGATTCCTTAAGAGCCGGCTTAAGGTGAATGCCGGTCCCGGTGTTTTCTCTCTGCTTCTTTAGATCCGTGCTTGAATCGGGAATGATGTATACGTCTATGTCCGGAGCATTTAAAATGATCTGCTCCGTAAGAGGCGGTTCGCTCCAGAAATGGCGGCGCCTCATGCCGCTTCTTCCCACTACGATTTTTGTAGTCCCTGAGATGTGGGCATATTCTGCCACCTGAGCCGATATATCGTCGCCAATTACGGTGGTGACCGAAGCCCCGCTTTGCTGGGCGAAGCGTATGTTGTTCTGAAGCCTGTTTCTGTTCTCTTCAGAAAGCTCCTCGTAATTGGTAGGCTTTACGTATATCGCAGTAAGAGTCGCATTAAAAGCCTCCGCCATCCTTGCCGCAGCCTCTATGACCTTCGGATTGGACGGTGACGGTGATACACAAACAAGTATATGCTCAGATTTACCGGATCGCTTGTCCATGCTGTGTGCTCCTCTCGCATATATATTATATAGCCTTCAGGCACTTATGTAAAATATTCAGCTGAAAAACCTCTTTTTCATCAGCCTGAACCATCGCTCTATCGGGCCCTTATGTTCGTAAGTTCCCCTTCTGTTTTTGTCCAGAAAACGCACATATAAAAGCACCGCAATATAGCCCAATACAAGCACTGCTGCCATTATAAGTATCAGTATAACGTTTTTCATCTTACAGCACCTCCTTCTGCTCCGGAGCTACATCCGGAAGCATTTGCGGATGGCTTTTCGTTCTCCGAGGACAAGCAGTGTCTTATTGCCGGTCAGCATAGTCTCCGGGGTAACGGACAGATCCATGGTCCCGTTTTCCTTGACTGCCATTATATTGATCCCGTATTTTCTCCGTATGTCCAGCTGACCAATCTTCATACCTTCCCATTCCGGGGGAATGGAAACTTCGAAAATAGCGTGATCGTCGTCCAGCTTTATATAATCGAGAACGTGATTTGATGCAT
>JAFRWH010000153.1 GCA_017438085.1 Bacillota bacterium | reverse complement strand
TTGCCGCCTCCTAAATCTTATTCTTCTGACCCAGAAGTCCCTCAGGCTTGATGAGCAGCATGATGATGAGCACCACAAAAGCGATGGCATCCTTGGGAATAGGAATGCTGGTATAGGCCGAAAGGAAAACTTCCGTGAAGCCGATGATCAGACCTGCCAGTACGGTTCCGAGAGGATTTCCCAGACCTCCGAGAACGATGATGGCAAGCATTTTGTATGAAGGTACTTCGCCCAGAGCAGGAGTGATGGAATTGTAAAGGATACCAACCATGATACCTGCGGCTGCCGCGAAGCCATATCCGAGGATATATGAAAGGGCCATGGCGTTATTAGTGTTGACGCCGCAGACCTTAGCTATCTCAGTATCGTTTGCCGTGGCTCTCCAGGCCAGACCCATCTTGGTCTTGTTAAGGATGAACCACAGGATGATGAGAAGTACCGCTGTCAGCGCGAAGATCAGGATCCACGCGGGAACCAGGACTACAGGCCCGATCTTGATGGAAGTCACTCCGAAATCAAAGTTATATGAATAGGAGTAAGGTCCGCAGATCAGTCTCACCAGGTCAGAAGACATGGTAAAAAGTCCTACCGCAGCAACCAGCGGTATGATTGAAAGTGTATTGGGTTTAGCCAGGATCGGTGAATAGATGAACTTCTGGATGATGATACCCAGCACACCGACGGCCAGCATGGAAAGCACAAAGGCCAGAACTATGCTTCCTGTGCCATAGTAAACGAACCAGCCCAGATATGCTCCCAAAAGATAGGCTCCTGCGTTTGCAATGTCCAGAATGCCCAGAATACCATAGATAAGGGTAGCCCCCATGGCGGTCAGGGCATAAACACTGCCTATCGCCAGCGCATTCATTAATTGCTGTGTAAACATTTGAGCACCACTGCTTCCTTTAAAATCCGTTTAAGGGGAGACGGTTGCCGTCTCCCCCAAAATAGTTTCACACTTATGTCTGAAAATTTTTACTGATAGTTTGCAGGGTCGATAACTGCCATGTCGTCGATTGTTCCGGCGGAGTGATATTCACCGTCAGTTACAAGCTGGATCTGAACGGGCTTAACAGCGGATCCATCTTCGTTGTAACGGATAAGAGTTCCGGTTACAGTGTCGAAGTTCTCCATGCCTGCGATGTAAGCTCTCATAGCTTCTGTGTCAGTTCCAACTTCCTTCATGGCTGCGAAGAGTACCTGGAATGCGTCGTATACGGAAGCACCTACCATGTCGGGCTGGATGCCGTATTCGTTTACATAGTTCTCGATGTAAGCCTGAGTCTCAGCGTTCTGGTCATCACGGTTCATGTTGGTTGTGATGTACAGTCCGTTTGCATACTCACCTGCGATGTTAAGAAGTTCGAAGGAGTCAGCACCCTCTGTTCCGAGAACAGGAATATCAAGACCCTTCTGTCCTACTTCACGAAGAACCTGAGCAGCCTGCTCATAGTAGTTTACGGAGTAGATCAGGTCAGCGCCGGCAGCAGCAGCTGCTGTTACAGCAGAGGACATGTCGGAATCGGAAATAGCGATTGCCTGCTCATAAACGATCTCTGCATCGGAACCCATCTTCTCGAGCTGAGCCTTGAAAGCATCAACCTGAGTTGAACCGAAGTCGAGGTCAACACTGATGATGGCGATCTTCTTAGCCTTAAGAGTGTCGTTTGCATAGATAGCTGCAGCGGTTCCCTGGAGCTTGCCGGGGAAGGACTGTGAGAAGATCAGGTTACCTGCGTTAACTACGTCAGGGTGAACTGCGTAAGCAGAAACCATTAACTTGCCTGCATCCTGGAAGATAGGAGCTGCAACCTTAGTAGGACCGGAGTATGAACCGGAAACTACTGCTGCGATGCTATCGTCGAAAGCAAGCTTCTCTGCGATGTTAGCGGCTTCAGTTGTATCAAGGCCGTCGTCATAATCAACGAGCTCAACTGTAGCTCCGTTGATTCCACCGTTTTCGTTGCAAAGTTTAACAGCTAATTTAGCTGAGTTAAGGGATGATTTTCCGTCAGCTGCTGCAGCTGCTGCAGATACAGGAGCAAAGAATCCGATCTTGATAACTTCAGGAGTCTCAGCTTCGCCCTGGGGCTCTTCTCCACCATTGCTGGAGTCGCCACCGCAGGCAGCAAACATGAATACCATAGCTAAAATAAGAAGAATAGATATAAACTTTTTCATTTGAGATTTCCTCCTTTTCTCAATTTCTCCTCGAACAATATTTTATCACTTTGATGTATATTGTCAATAATTCGCCCTAAATGTACTTTAAGAAAAACAATTTCGGCGTGTTTATGTTCAAAAATCCGAACATTCCGGGGGTGTTGGGCGGCGAGACGTACGGAATTCGGCCCCCCCAGACACAAAAGCGGCGCCCCGTCGGGGC
>JAFRWH010000152.1 GCA_017438085.1 Bacillota bacterium | reverse complement strand
TGCTCCTTGTGGCAGCTCTTTTCCTGCAGTTTCTCTGCAGAGACCACGGGCTGTCCCGTGGGGATAGCTGGAGGGAAGCAGGGCGATGCTTATGCTGTCTTCAGAAGTGCAGCTTTTCAGCAGCTGAGCAGCATCCTTCTTGTTCTCCTCCAGGGCGATGATGGTTTTGCCTATGCCAAGGCAGCTCATTAGGGTCCTGCATCCTGCGGCTATCTCGCCGGCATGGGCCAGGATCGTCATGTGGTCGGAAGTCAGATAGGGTTCGGTCTCGCAGGCATTTACTATCAGAGTGTCTGCGCTTCCCTCGGGGAAGTTAAGGCTTTCAGCTATGGAGATGCATTCTTCGCCGTCTTCTGTGACGCCGGAGGCTCTCGCCGCTTTCAGCAGACTATCCCTGTCCTCTGCCTTGGGGAGCTCAAGTCCTTCCTCGTGATCCTGTCTTCCGTCAGTTCTGATCACTATATGGAGACAGTCGTTTCCGTCTGCCGCAGGCCTGTTTTCTATGGCTTCTACTCTGCCTGAAACGCTGCTGTGGACCGGTGCCAGTCTTATATTGTCGCTGTCCGCTATCAGAGTGCCCATTTTTACCTGATCGCCGGGGGCTGCCAGAGGCCTGCAGGAATATTTTCCATCGGAAGGCAGGGGAATATATACCCGTTCCGGAAGGGATACGGGAACTACAGCCATTCCTACGGTCCTTTTATATTTATTCAGTTTTATTCCGCTTTCAGTTTTGAAAAGATCCATTCTTTCCTCCATGGATATATGGAACAAATTATTTTAGCACCTTTGCCCCCGATATTCAAGACTAAGGCTTGGAAGGGGCATTTTTCAAGGCATATGCTGCTCCTACACGTTTTCTTCACTTGCATAAAGGTGTATTGAATGATACAATAAGACGCTTTCAGGCTGCTTATCAGCCTTTTTGGTGTTGCGATAAAAACTGCAGCGCCCCCGGAGCCGCTTTTCAGCGGCATTAAGGAGTAAACAATGTTGATGGATCTCAGATCATTACTTGAATATACAAAAGAAAAATACGCAAAGGACCCTGCCTTCATGTTCAAGGATAAGCCCGGCGGAAAATACATCTCCATGACTTATCAGCAGTTCTATGACGATGTCCACGCTCTGGGTTCCGCCCTCATGGACAGGGGCTTTCAGGGCTGTCATATCGGCGTCATCGGCGAAAACCGCTATGAGTGGGTCGAGGGCTATTTTGCAGTAACTTGCGGGCTTGGCATCATAGTGCCTCTGGACAAGGAGCTTCCCTCTCAAGAGCTGGCTGCCCTGATAAAGCGGGCGGAACTGGATGCAGTTATCTTTTCTGCCAAGGTCTCCACTAAGCTGGCCGAAGCTTTATCCATGCTGGCTGAGGGCGAAGATGCAGCTTCTGTAAAGCTTCCCGCGCTTATAGGCATGGATGAGCCTGAGCACACGGAGGACCACATATCCTTCAGGCAGCTCATTTCAGAGGGTGAGGCATTAAGAGCCGGCGGCGCTCTGGCTTACGATGAGCTTCCGCTGGATCCGCACGAGATGCGCATACTGCTCTTTACTTCC
>JAFRWH010000151.1 GCA_017438085.1 Bacillota bacterium | reverse complement strand
TATAAATCATACCTTTTTGCAAAGCGCATACTTGTCTGCGAACCCGGAGAACCAAAAGAGAACCTGGCGGAGACCCTGTTTTCGCTTGCAAATCTCTTCGGGATCAGGATAAGCTTCGGCGCCGAGCTGGCAAGGCCTTCCATGATAAAGCTTGCAGCCAAAGAACTGGGGCAGAATGTTCCGGCGGCCTTTTACAGGGGCTTCCCCAAAAGCGTCAGGGAGCTGAGTCCTGACAAGCTCTTCTTCGATCAGCTCGTCCACTACACTGTGACCTATGGCTGGGGGAACTTCAGCGAAGCCGGTCACTCGATCTTCGAGGAGGATTTTGAACGGGCTGCGTTCAAAGAAGACACTCCCATAAAAAACTTTGAGATACTCTCCGAGGACTACGCCGTCCGGAAGCTTGAAGGCTTCGTAAAGGATCTGCTCGCATCCACCCGTCCCCTGAATGTTGAGCAGTACGATCTTGCGGTATGCTTCATCAGGGACTACGGCTATGAGGTGCAGGAATGCGCATCAAAAAACACCGCAGTAAGGCTGCTCCTGGATCTGCGGGATCTTAAGCTTACCCGTTTTCTGCAGCTGTCTGATGTCATAAAGCTGGTGGATGAGCTGAATTACCGGTCCTACGGAAACACAGATATCAAAAAACTGAATCTGAAAAATCAGGACAGAAAATTCATATGCGCCGTCATAGATACGATCATAGAGCAGGGGCGCTGCGACACGGTCAACTGCTTTGAAAAGAAGCGGATCTGGGCTGGATTGCTCCATCACATCCACTACAAGCCTAAGACCGATGCAGCAAAACTTTTTGCCGATGCCATGCGGGGCGACGAAAACCTTTCCGTATACTCTGATTTCGAAGAAGCCATGTCTTCAGGAGACATCCGTAACGCTGTCTCCATACTGCGTACAGGCAAAGGAACCACTGCAGTCCTCCGCAACCTCAACTACATCGTGAGCCGCTGCGAAGACAGCAGGCAGGTGGAAGAGCTGATAGACGGACTCGACACGAAAAATGTCATCGTCCTGCTGCAGCTGCTGACTGAATACGGCAAGCGCAGAAAATACCTGGGCTCCCCTGAGCCCAGAACCTTTGCCTTTACAAAGTACCAAATGCTGAAGGTCCATCAGGAGACGGAAGAGGAGCTCAAGGCAAGAAGGTCGCAGATCGGAGAAAATGCGCTGCTCATAGAAGATAAGCTCAGGGCAAAGCTCAAAGCGCTTCTGGCGGGCAGACTGGGCAAAGTATACATAGACCCCGACATGAAGAACTATGCCCTGCCCCTACAGGAGACCGCTTCTCAGGGAGGCTTCGGCGTGCTGGCAAAAGGGACAAGGCTGCCCTTCCCGGAAGCAAAGAAGATACGAGCCTTCACCTACTGGGAAAAGGTTAATGATATAGACCTTTCCATGTTCGGAATAGATAAGGACGGCCGTCAGTTTGAATTCTCCTGGCGCAGCATGGCAGGTAAACAGTCAGAAGCCATCACCTTCTCCGGGGACCAGACCAGCGGCTATGACGGCGGATCCGAGTTCTTCGACATAGATCTCGAGCTGCTCCGCGAACAGTACCCCGACATGCGTCAGATCATATTCTGCAACAATGTGTATTCCGGCACCGGCTTCAATAACTGCATCTGCAGAGCAGGCTATATGGTAAGGGATATCGATGACAGCGGCGAGATATTCGAGCCCAAGACCGTCAGAAGCAGCTTTGCCATCAACTGCGAAAGCAACTTTGCCTATCTTTTCGGGATAGATCTGGAGAAAAACTGCTTCATATGGCTCAATATGGGCCGCAGCAGCAGCGAAATAGTTGCGGGAAGGAGCTCCATGGCCTTCCTGACAGACTATTTCTCCGTCACAGACACCATAAACATGTATTCATTCTTCGAAATGATGGCCTCCGAGCTTGTCTCGGATCCTGCCGAAGCCGATATCATTGTCACAGACAAGGATGGTTTCCCCGGCAGCGACCGCCTCATACGCGAATACGATTTTGAGAAGATCCTGGCTCTGATGAATAAATAGCAACGGAAAGCATAAAAAGACCCCTGTCCTTTGCGGACAGGGGTTTGTTGTTTGGTATCAGGCTCTTTTGCTTTAGAGCTTGGGACCTGCTTCCACCAGAGCCTTGCCGGCATCGTTGGTGGTGTACTTCTCAAAGTTCTTGATGAAGCGGCTTGCCAGATCCTTAGCCTTCTCTTCCCACTCGCCACGGTTCTGATAAGTGTCGCGGGGATCCAGAATGCCCCAAGCTACGCCATCAAGCTGTGTGGGAACCTCAAGATCGAAATAAGGAATCTTCTTGGTGGGTGCGCTCTTGATGTTGCCATTCAGGATCGCATCGATGATGCCTCTGGTATCCTTGATGGAGATTCTCTTGCCGGTGCCGTTCCAGCCGGTGTTGACCAGATAAGCCTTAGCGCCGCTCTCCTTCATTCTCTTGACCAGCTCTTCGCCGTACTTGGTGGGGTGCAGCTCCAGGAATGCCTGGCCGAAGCATGCGGAGAATGTGGGTGTAGGCTCGGTGATGCCTCTTTCGGTGCCTGCCAGCTTTGCGGTGAAGCCGGAGAGGAAGTAGTACTGAGTCTGCTCCGGAGTCAGGATGGATACGGGAGGCAGTACGCCGAAAGCATCAGCGGAAAGGAAGATGACGTTCTGTGCGGCGGGGCCGGAGCAGGTGTCTCTTACCTTAAGTACGATATTCTCGATATGGTCGATAGGATAGGATACACGGGTGTTTTCGGTAACGCTCTTGTCAGCGAAATCGATCTTGCCGTCCTTATCTACGGTAACGTTCTCCAGCAGAGCGTCTCTTCTGATAGCGTTGTAGATGTCGGGCTCGGAATCCTTGTCCAGATTGATTACCTTTGCATAGCAGCCGCCTTCAAAATTGAAGATGCCGTTGTCATCCCAGCCGTGTTCGTCATCGCCAATAAGAAGTCTCTTAGGATCGGTGGACAGTGTGGTCTTGCCGGTGCCGGAGAGGCCGAAGAATATGGCGGAGTTTTCGCCGTTCATATCGGTGTTGGCGG
>JAFRWH010000150.1 GCA_017438085.1 Bacillota bacterium | reverse complement strand
TGGGGCTGTAATAAATCAGTACAGTATTTGTATACATGTGATTTGTCTCCTTTACACAGCAATTGTACTAAACTATGTGTTATGATTAAATAGAACTTGTGTAAAAATCTATCAGTATAATTAAGGAGAATACTAATGGCTAAAAGTATAATCGCGCTGAATGGCAGCGGAAGAAAAAACGGCAACAGCGCTGCCATACTGGATTCTTTTCTTGATGGCGTACGTTCAGCTGAAGGCGGATTTGAAATAGAAAAGGTCGATGTGTTCGATCTTGATTACAAGGGCTGCAGAGGCTGTCATGGATGCGAGCTCAGGGACCGCAAGCTGCGGGGCTGCGTGCAGAAGGACGGAGCATCTGAGCTTCTTTCTCGAATGAGGCAGGCTGACGGCATAGTCTTTTCGGCCCCTATATTCTTCTGGGAACTGCCCGCGCAGCTGAGAGCGCTGCTGGAAAGATATATCTATCCCGGCATGCTTGACCATCACCAGGAGATTGCTGCTCTCTACAATATGTTCCAGCCAGAAGAGGTCTCTAAGCAGTCCTTTACCCCTCATGCCGCAACCATAAGCTGGCTGATTAAAGCTTTCCTGCGCAGAGTCAATTTCACAGAGCTTATCATCAATCAGACCAGGACCTGGGATAAGGAGCAGGCAAAGCTGTACGCAAACTACAGCGAATCCTCCGAGGACGAGTTTGAAAAGATACATGAAAGCCGCTGGCCAAAAGATCTGGCAGATGCAAGAGCTGCCGGCGCTGCTTTTGCAGAGCGCATCGCAGGAAGATAATAATCTGCTGTTCTGATGAAAGGAGCATATTATGCCGAAACAAAGCGTTTTTGATATGCCGGTATCAAAGCTGTACCCGCTGCTCCTGCAGAAGGTGGAGCGCAAAGGCCGCACAAAAGAGGAACTGGATACGGTCATAAAATGGCTCACCGGGTATGAAATGGATGAAGTTGATCAGTCGGTGAGCTACGGAGCCTTTTTTGAGAATGCGCCTGCCATGAATCCGAAAGCCTCACTGATAAAAGGAAAGGTCTGCGGAGTGGCAGTGGAAAGCATAGAGGATCCTCTGATGCAGAAGGTGCGCTGGCTGGATAAGCTGGTGGATGAACTGGCCAAAGGAAAGCCCCTGGAGAAGATACTCCGCTGAATCCGCCGTTTAAGGCAAGAAACAGCAGATGGACACATAAATACCCAAAAGCGCTGCTGAAAGCGCTCAGAATGGCAATATGAGCCTCTGAGAGGGGTCTGCGCCGGTAAGGTAATAACAATGCAATTTGATTTCACCATTCATACAATGAAAGATCTTGAAGACGCAGTGCAGGAGTATGGTTTTCTGCCTTACTTCTGCAATTCGCTACGCGGTTTTTCCATTGAGGAGCATGTGGATCCGATGGTATGGTTCTCGGACGACAGGGAAGGCGTCTGGGAGTGGAAGGGGCCAGTCATAAGGGAGACAGGCTGCGCTTACGGCAAGTTCTTCGAAAAGAAGGCGGCATTCGTAAGCCGTGACTGGTTCATCGATCTGGCCAACTACCGCCGTGATGGATATGACTACGAAGGCTTTTTCAACGACGGCCTTGCGCCGTACAAAGACAAGTATCTTTTTGAACTGATCGAGGCCAACGGGCCACTGCTCTCTAAAGATCTTAAAACTATAGGCGGCTATGGAAAGAATGGCAGGAAGGGCTTTGATACCAGCATCAACCGGCTGCAAGCCCAGTGCTTCGTGCTTATCTCGGATTTCAAGTACATGCAGGACCGCTTCGGCAATGAATATGGCTGGGGCGTGGCCGAATACGCCACTCCGGAGCAGTTTATGGGTGAAACTCATATCGCGTCCATGTACAGCAGGGATCCAAAGGAATCGTGTGAAAGACTCACCGATCACATCCGCAGCCTGCTTCCGGATTCAAAAGCAGAGGATGTAAAGAGTTTTCTGAAATAGTGAAGGGAGCCGGTCATGAGGCTTTTCATATCCATCAATTTTGATGAAGAAACAAAAACGAAGATACTGAAGGTCCAGCGAAGGCTTAAAGAAAAAGGGCGGGGCCGCTTTGCATCTCCTGATAATCTGCATCTGACACTGGCTTTCCTCGGCGATGTTGACGAGGCCGCCGTCCCTGAGCTCAGGTCCATACTTGGAAGCATAGTCTTTCCGAAACTCAGTCTCTGCTTTGACAGGACCGGTTGCTTCAGGCGGGATTCGGAGCTTTGGTGGATAGGGCTTGCTGAGGATCCTGCTCTGATGCGCCTGCAGAAAGAGCTGGTGTCAAAGCTTGCAGATGCCGGCTTTAAACCCGATGCGAAGCGCTTCAGGCCTCACATCACCCTTGCAAGGGACATGCATATAGGACGGATCGCTGCTGATGAACTGCTGCCGGAGAGCTTCTATGCAGTGGCAGACCATATAAGCCTGATGCAGTCCAATTACCCGGCGAAAAAGATAGAATATACAGAACTTTTCAGAGTCGATTCAAAAGAGAGTGATTTATGAGCCTGATTGTTCTTTACAAGGATATAACTACTGTTGAGGCAGATGCTATAGTCAATTCCTCCAATCCGGAGCTTATAGGCCATGCCGGAGTGGATGAGATACTGCATGCCCTCGGAGGCCCCGAATTTGAGGCCGAGTGCGACGAAAAAAGGGGGCTTCTGCAGCCGGGCGAGGCCATCTGGACCAACGCATATAACATCCCGGCAAAGCTGATGATACACACCTATATACCCAGGTACGAGGGCGGACAAAAGGGCGAGGCAGCCATACTCAGGAGCTGCTACAGGTCTTCTTTGGAGCTGGCGGATCAGCTGGGCTGCCGCTCTGTTGCCTTCCCTCTGATAGCCTCGGGTACCATGGGCTTTCCCATCCCCAAAGCCCTGGAGATAGCCGTAATATCCATCACCGAATATCTGCGCATCTACACGGATATGGAGGTTTATCTGGTCATCTACGGGGAAGCCGCAAAGCGCATAGCCAGGTCCATGCAGGGAGATCTTGACGTCTACATCAAGGGCAGTCTTAAGCCTGCAGTCCCAAAGGATACTAAGTCTTTGGAGGAACTTATAGCTGAGCGCAGCGAAAGCTTTGTAGATATGCTCTACAGGTACATGGATGAAAAGGGCATCAGCAAGCCTTCGCAGCTTTACAAGGATGCCTGCCTCAGCAAATCCGCTTTCAGCAAGCTGGTAAGCGGGGGTGTGACAAAGCCTTCCATTGAGACAGTGGTGGGTCTGAGCTTTGCGCTTAAGCTCAGCTACGAAGAGGCTGTTCCTTTCTTCAATGCGGCGGGGATAGCCCTCAGCAGTTCAAGCAAGTACGATATAATCGTCACTTATTTTCTGAAGCACAGGATATACGATATCTGGGAATTCAATGAACAGATCTTAAAATACGGCTACAGCAGGCTGATAGGAGCTGAAAAGTAGCCTACCAAAATGTCCACTGCCGGTGGACGAAAACGAAACACAATGATTGTATTATTGGACCGTAAGCAGGAGCTTCGGTCCGATTTTATTTGGAAAGGGGGAGATGACATGGAGAAGATATTCAGATCGGGGATGTTCGGCGGCAAGTTCATCCCGTTTCACAAGGGGCATCTGTACTGCATAGATCAGGCATCGCAGATGTGTGAAAAGCTCTATGTGCTGTTGTTTACCGGAGGCGCGGAGGAAAAACGCATACTTGGAACAGGAAACCACAAGATCAGCCGGGAGCTGCTGCTTCCGGAAAGCCGGATAAGGGTGATGAAAAAAGTCTGTTCCTTCTATCCGAATGTGAGTTTTCACGTGATAGACATTTCAGAGCTGGTGAGGGCTGACGGAAGCGATGACTGGGATGCTGAGACACCTCTGGTGCTGGATATATGCGGCCGCTTCGATGTCGTATTTTCGGGGAGCGATGCACACTACGAGCCCTATTTCAGGAGGGCTTACCCCTGGGCAGAGTTCAGACTCATAGACCCGGGACGGACCCATTATCCCATAAGCGCAACTATGATAAGAGCGATGAACGAAATGGAGGCGGAAAAATGGCTGGTGTGGTAAAATCACTTAAAGAACTGAAATGGTACGAGCATCTGATGGCTGTCATCATGATACTTATCGCAGCAAGAGCCATGGTGCTGGCCTTCGGCGCGGGTGACGAAGGGGGCAATCCCGCATGGCTGGCGGTGCTTAACTTCATAAGCGCTGTGTGCGGAGTGGCCTGCATATTCTTTACAGCTAAAGCGCACATAATCAACTTCCCCTTTGCCATACTCAACACTCTCAGCTATGCGGTCTATCTGCTGTACTGGAAGATCTACGGAACATTCCTTCTGGAGATACTGGTCTACCTTCCTATAGAGATCGTCAGCTTGGCGCTCTGGATAAGGCATAGGGATGAGACCAGAAAGGAAAGGACGAAAGCAAGAAAGCTTACGATCGCTCAGAACATATTCACGGCGATGATAAT
>JAFRWH010000149.1 GCA_017438085.1 Bacillota bacterium | reverse complement strand
TACTTGCGCAGCAGCTGAAAAAAGAAGCCAAGGACATAGCCACAAAGTACGTCCAGACACCGTACACCACGGAGTTTGCTGTGATGTTCTTGCCATTTGAAGGGCTCTATGCCGAAGCCGTCAACATGGGTATAATGGAGGATGTCCAGAGGAACTACCGCATCATGATCGCCGGCCCGTCCACAATGGCAGCGCTTCTTAACAGTCTTCAGATGGGCTTTAAGACCCTCGCCATTCAGCAGAACGCTGACGAGGTCTGGAGGGTGCTGGGCAAGGTCAAGTCTGAGTTCGACAGGTTCGCGGAGGTTCTGGATGCAACGCAGCACGACCTTGAGCAGGCAAATAAGAACCTGGACAAGCTCGTCGGCACAAGGACGAGGATGATACAGCGCACACTCAAGGATGTTTCAAGGCTCGGAGAATACTACGATACGGAGACTAAAGACGATTGAGCAGCCTTTATGCAATAGCAGATCTTCATCTTGCCACGGATCCGTCCATAGAGGATAAATCCATGGACATGTTCGGAGGTGTCTGGGTGGGACACGCACAGCGCCTTCGCGATATTTGGCTGCGCATAATAGAGCCGGAAGACGTAGTATTCATACCCGGAGACATAAGCTGGGCCCTGAAGCTGGAGGAGGCCAAGGCAGACCTTGCCTGGCTGGACAGCCTTCCCGGAACCAAGGTGCTCCTGCGGGGCAACCACGACCTCTGGTGGAGCTCCATGAAGAAGATGCGCGGTCTTTTCGAAAGCGTCCTGTTTATCCAGAACGATGCGGTAGGGTTCGAAAACTATGTGCTCTGCGGCAGCCGCGGCTGGATCTGCCCAGGAGACCCGGATTTTACTGAGAGCACGGACAGAAAGATATACGAAAGGGAGCTTCTGCGAATGCGCATGACGCTGTCCGCTGCGGCCGCATGCGGAAAACCCATAATAGCAGCTACGCATTTCCCTCCTATGAACAAGGACAGGGAGCCCTCCGGATTTACAGAGCTTTACAGGGAGTTTGGCGTAAAGACGGCAGTGTACGGTCATTTGCACGGAGAATCCGCGATCGCCTCTGCCTTTGAAGGGGTCAAAGACGGAACTGACTACCGGCTGGTGTCCCTTGACAGGCTGCACGCGGCTCCTCTCAGGCTGCTGTCTGATAAATAAATCATTAAACGCCCTAAGTATTGAAACAATAGCCCGGATGTGTTATACTTTCAGGGCTTGTTGTTTTGTTAGGAGAGCTTTTCATGAAGCACGTTTTCATTCTTAACCCTGCTGCCGGAAACGGAGCGGGTGAAAAAAAATATCAGCCGCAGATCATATCATACCTGAAAGCGTCCGGCCTTGAATACGAGATCCACAGATCGCTGAACAAACAGGAGGTCGGCACGTATATAAAGCAGCGCGCATCGGAAGGGGACGACGTTCGCTTTTACGCAATAGGCGGAGACGGCACCCTGTGCGATGTAGTCAACGGAGCAATGGGCTTTGAAAACGCAGAAGTCGCAGTTCTGCCCTGCGGCACAGGTAACGACTTTGTACGGAACTTCACCAACAAGGGAAACTTCGAAAGCATAGAAAAGCAGATCAACGGCACAGCCGTTCCAATAGACATCATCAAGTGCAACGACTTCTACTCAGTCAACATGCTCAATATAGGGGCAGACTGCGAGGTCGTGGCAAGGGCAGCCCAGATAAAGTGCAAGAGCGGCTCCTGGTCCTACATACGCGGCGCCTTGGAGATACTCCCTAAGGGCCCCAGGTACCGCATGGTCCACACCGACGAAAACGGAGAAGAGGTAGAGGAAGACGTTCTTCTGGTAGCCATAGCCAACGGCCACTACTGCGGCGGAGGCTTTAAGAGCTGCCCAAGGGCAAGCCTTACAGACGGCCTTCTGGATGTAGTCATTGCAAGGCCTGTCACCGGGCTCCGCATGATGAAGCTGCTGCTGGAGTACCACCAGGGCACCCATCTGGACGACCCCAGCGCCACAGATATAATCAGCTTCATGCAGGTCAAGAATTTCAGGCTGAAGGCCATTGAC
>JAFRWH010000010.1 GCA_017438085.1 Bacillota bacterium | reverse complement strand
TGACCACCAAGAAGGGTCAGAACATGGCCTTCGTAACTATGGAAGACCTCTATGGAGACATAGAGCTCGTTGTATTTCCGAAAACCTTTGAGCTGGACAGGCAATGGCTGGCCCTGGACAATATCATAATTGTCAGAGGCAGGCTGGATATCAAGGAGGATACGCCGAAACTGCTGGCGGAACGCATAGTGCTGCTGGATGACTACAACGGAGAGCTTAAGGGCGGCCCCAGACGCAATGAAGTTCCTGCTGCGCCAAAGCAGGAGGTACCCATGATAAAGATAGTCATTCCCGAAAACTACAGCGAAAGGGAAGGTCTTCTGGCTTTCAAGCGTCTTGCTAAAGCAAACAGAGGCGATACCCCGGTGGCTATCCTGGTGAAGGCCACCAACAATAAATACAAGCTGGACTACGATCTCTGGATCGACCCGAGTCCGAACTTTATCACAAGCGCCAAGCGCATGTTTGGAGAGGACTGCTTCAGATGATAAAACTCGAACATGTAACCAAAAACTACGATGATACCTCAGCGTTGAGAGATGTGAGCATACAGATCGATGACGGCGATTTCGTGTTCCTTGTGGGTCCCACAGGCGCAGGAAAATCCACCTTCATCAAGCTTATCTCCAAGGAAATAGAACCAGACGAGGGCAAGATCTTCGTGGACGGGCAGGATGTGACAAGGCTTTCCAACCGCCGCATCCCGCTGCTCAGACGAAACATGGGAATGGTATCCCAGGACTTCCGTCTGCTCCCCAAAAAGACGGTCTTCGAAAATGTGGCCTTTGCCCTGGAGGTGGTCCACTGCACAAGAAGGACTATCAACCGCCAGGTTCCTGAGGTTCTGGCTCTGATGGGCATCGAGGATAAAAAGGACAATTTCCCCGACGACCTTTCCGGCGGCGAGCAGCAGCGTGTGGCTATAGCAAGAGCCATAGTCAACAGGCCAAAGCTTCTGATAGCGGATGAGCCCACCGGCAATCTTGACCCGGATACAGCCTGGGAGATCATGAAGCTGCTGGATCAGATAAACCGCAGAGGCACCACCATCGTGATGGTCACTCACGCAAAGGACATAGTAAACCGCATGAACAAGAGAGTCGTGGCCATCGACAGAGGCCACATAGTAAGAGATTCCAGGGGAGGAGAGTACGGATTCGATGATTAAAAGTCTATTTTACTCCCTGAAGGAAGCCTTCAAGCAGATGTTCAGAAGCAAGGTGATGACCATAGTTTCGATCTTCTCGATCTCTGCCATGCTGCTGATCCTCGGACTGTTCTTCTTCCTGACGGTGAACATCAATTTCATATCCGAAAACATCAAGACTCAGTTCGATACCATAGAGGTCTTCCTGCTGGATGAGACAAGCAAGTCCGACGCGGATATAATAGCCCGCAGCCTTACCACTCTGGACGAGGTAGACAGCGTGGAATTCATAGACAAGGAACAGGCTATGGAGGAGCTCAAAGCCCAGTGGGGCGACAATGGCTATCTGCTGGATGGGCTGGCGGAAAATCCGCTGCCGAACTCCCTGAGGGTGACTCTGACGGATCTCAAATACGGAAGCTTTGTTGCTGAATTTTCCAGGACCATGGATGGCGTAGAGGATGTGCGCTACTACCAGACAGAGATCAACAAAGTTCTGAAGATCTCCGAAGCCATTCAGAAGGGGGCGCTCATTATAATCGCTTTCCTGGTCATAGTTTCGGTCGTGGTGGTATCTAACACCATAAAGCTGACCGTGATGTCGCGGCAGGATGAGATCATGATAATGAAATATGTAGGTGCCACAAACTGGTTCGTAAGAGGACCTCTGCTCGTGGAAGGCATGCTCATCGGCTGCTTCTCTGCGCTGATCGCTCTGGGGCTCTGCTGGCTGGTATACGACCGCATAGGGAACTTCTTCCAGGATCAGGCTCTGGCGCTGTTCTCCAGCAATCTGGTGGCTCCGGAATTCATGCTGGAAAACCTGGCGTGGATATTCATTTCTCTTGGCATAAGCATCGGCGCCTTCGGTAGCCTGCTGTCCATGAGACGTTATCTGAAAGCATAAAAGCGGGTCTCACGGCCCGGTAAAAGGGATAAACAAAAGGGAAAAGGGAAAATACTTAAGAAAGGGGAAGCTATGAGCAGGTACAGAAAATTCATCAGCCTTATATGCGCTATGCTGCTGTTCTGCGGCAGCATATCCTGCGCGTTCGCCACTCAAAAAGATATAGACGACAAAAAAGGCGAGCTGAAGGATGTGCAGCAGGACATAAATGATACTAAAAAGGCTCTGGAAAGCAAAAAGAACAGCCAGACCCAGCTTACCAGCGAGATCAAATCTCTTGAGAAGCAGATCTACGTGGCGGAAGCTGCGGTAAACAATCTCCAGATAGAGATCAACGACACCATAGAAAAGATCAACACGGTGCTGGCAGAGCTGGAGGAGATGGAGAACCAGATAGGCGAACAGAATACCAATCTGAACGCCAGGCTGCGCACCATGTACAAGAACGGCAATATAGGCATGCTTTCGGTGCTGCTGGGTTCCGGAAACATGAGCCAGCTGCTTACAAATATCGAGATGGTGAGGCGTA
This sequence comes from Bacillota bacterium, assembly GCA_017438085.1. The sequence goes on along the minus strand of JAFRWH010000010.1, from coordinate 2,448 downwards.
TCTATGCCTCCGATGCGGATCTTCTGGCTTCTATGGAGTCCCAGTATGACAAGATATATAAGAAAAAGCAGGAGCTTGTCGCGCTGAAGGACACTTATGTCAAGCAGCAGGATGCCATGAGCACCCGCAAGACCACGCTGGCCAACGACAAAGCAACGCTTAAAGAGAAAAAGTCCCAGGTGGATGCGGACATCAAAGAGCTGAATTCTCAGATCGATGCTCTCAACAAAGAAGCAAACGCTCTGACTGCGGAGATCATAAGGCTGCAGGGCACCCAGAACTATGTGGGCGGCACCATGCTCTGGCCTTCCCAGTCCAGCAAGTATGTATCATCACCTTTTGGCAACAGGCTGCACCCCATACTTAAGGTGTACAAGATGCATACAGGCATTGACATAGCAGCAGCCCATGGCACCAATATACTGGCAGCCAATGCAGGCAAGGTGATAAGCGCGGGCTACAACAGCGGTTACGGCTACTGCGTGATGATAGACCACGGCGGCGGCATAGTAACTCTTTACGCACACGCTTCCAAGCTGCTGGTCAAGACCGGAGATGTGGTCGCCAGAGGCAAGGTCATAGCGCTGGTAGGCTCCACCGGCATGTCCACCGGAGCTCACCTGCACTTTGAAGTAAGAGTAAATGGCGTATACAAGAATCCTCTTGAATACGTTTCAAGATAGAAGGCTGATGCACCTTAAAAGCATCGTCAAGAAGGGAATACAGGCATAACTCATGGCAAAATGGTTCATCAGGGCCAGGGAAGAAGACTTGGTCGAAAACGATCTGGGAATACCTCCTTCGATCGCATTTATACTGAAAAGCAGAGGGATCTCCACGGACAAGATGGAGGACTTTCTTTCCCCGCGCCCAAAAACCACATATGATCCATTTCTGCTTCCGGATATGGCGCCTGCCATAGAGATGATACTTGATGCCGCTGAAAAAAGAGAAAGGGTCTGCGTCTACGGCGACTACGATGCGGACGGCGTAACAGCCACCAGCGTGCTGGTCCAGGTCTTCAGCCACATTTTCGATAATTTCGAATATTACATTCCCTGCCGCTTCACCGATGGCTACGGACTCAACAAGGATGCCATAAAGACTATCAGGGATCATGGCACAGAGCTTCTCATAACCGTTGACTGCGGCAGCACCTCAAAGGATGAGGTGGCTTATGCGAAGGAACTGGGCATGAAGGTCATAGTCACCGACCATCATACTCCAAGTCCCGATCATACGCCTGAATGTCTGTTCATAAATGCAAAAAGAGAAGGAAGCGTTTATCCTTTCCCGGACCTCTGCGGCTGCGGCATAGCATTCAAGCTGGCCCAGGGCATTGAGAGATCCCTGGCTGCAAAGGGCGATAAGCGCTTTACCAAGCAGGAGCTCTTCCCTCTGCTGGATCTGGTGGCTATCGCTACTGTGGCAGATGTGGTCCCCCTCGTTGACGAGAACCGCAGCCTGCTGAAATACGGACTTGAATATATCAACCGCAGGACCAATGCGGGACTGAAAACTCTGCTGGAGCTTCTTGACTGCAGCGAGACTGTAATAGATTCCGACAAGATCGCTTACCTGCTGGCGCCTAACATCAACGCTTTGGGACGCATGGGCACTGCCCGCATCTCTGCAGAGCTGTTCAGCGGTTTCAAAAGCGACGGATCTCCCGCAGGAGACGCCTGTCAGCTGGCTTCCCAGATGGTTGAAAGCAATCGTCAGCGCAGAGAAGAGCAGGAGAAGGCCTTCGAAGTATGCCAGAATGTGCTGAAGAACGAAGACTGCGGCGAGCTCTTCCCCGTGATCTACGCTGAAGGCGCTCACGAAGGCGTCACCGGCATTGTGGCCGGAAATCTGAAGGAAAGCCTGTACAGACCGGTCTGCATAGTGACGCCCTGCGAGGACGGAAGCCTTAAGGGCACCGGAAGATCCATCCCCAGCGTAAACCTTTATGAAGCTCTGAGCAGCTGCAGTCAGCTGTTCCTGCGCTTCGGAGGACATGCCGGAGCCTGTGGCTTTTCCATCAGTCCCGAAAATGTGACTGAACTGAGGTCGAGGCTTCAGGTCTACGTGAAGGATCTCCTTGATCAGAACCCGGAGCTGCTCTGCGAAAAGCTCTGCATAGAAAAGGAACTCTGCGCCAGCGAGAAAAATCTGGAATTCGCCAGACAGCTGGCACTGCTGGAGCCCTACGGGGAAGCCAATGTAAGGCCTGTGTTCTGCATCATGGATGCTGAAGTGGGCTGCATACGCTATATGGGCTGCGATAATCAGCACCTTAAGCTCACCGCCAGGACTCATGACGGAATCTGGCTGGACTGCGTGCTCTTCAGAAAGGCCGCCAAGTACGGTCCTCTGCTGGAAAGATCCAAGAGAGTTCACATCGCAGGCGAGCTCAACATAAATCATTTCAATGGCTGCGATAAGCTGCAGCTGATTATAAGAGAC
>JAFRWH010000148.1 GCA_017438085.1 Bacillota bacterium | reverse complement strand
TGGTAGAAGGAATTGCCAGAGAACTTGCAGCCATTGGCTGTAAGATCGTTGCGGCCGGAAAGCTCGGCGTCTATCCCCAGAAGCCTGCAGGCTTCAAGAAGGACCCTCTGCTGCTTCGGCTGGTCGTAGTTTTCCTCCGTCAGACAAAATGTAAAATTCAGATTGCCAAGATCGTGGAAGACCGCGCCTCCGCCGGACATGCGGCGCACGGCAATACCACCGGCTTCCGCCAGCTCCGCAGTACGGCACTCCTTCCAGACATTCTGGTTGTAGCCTATAACTACGGTATTCTGGTTCTGCCAGAGGTAGAGTATGCATTCGTCCGGCCCCGCGCTTTCTGTAAGAAAACGCTCTATGGCCAGACCTGTGTAGGGATCAAAGCCTTTTCTGATATAGTATGAGAGCTTATTTATCATATGTTAAAGATACGGCTTTGTAATACCACTAAAACCGGGCTCCTCAAGCTGTTGAAAGCCCGAGAAGCCCGGTTTTCAAGTCATTTATTCGAAGTTATACTTCAGGATCATGTTTCTGGCAGCGCCGACCTCGTCCAGTCTCTTTACAGGAGTGGTCTGAGGAGCAGCGTGGATGCCTGCAGGATCAGTGTAAGCTTCTTCTGCGATCTTGTTGTAAATGTCGATAACTTCGTCCAGTGTCTGCTTGCTCTCGGTTTCGCAAGGCTCTACCATCAGAGCTTCGTGAACGATGAGCGGGAAGTACATCGTAGGCGGATGCAGATCGTAATCCAGCATTCTCTTAGCCAGATCCAGAGCGTTGCAGCCGGTATCGTGGAGGATGTTTGCAACATCGATTACGAACTCGTGCATGCAGATGCCTTCATGGGACATCTGATATCTGCCCTTGGACAGCTGAGCCTTCATGTAGTTAGCATTCAGAACAGCGTTGGATGCAGCTTCGGGGATGCCCTCTGCGCCCAGGGTCAGAACATAAGCAAGACCTCTTACTACAACACCGAAGTTGCCGTAGAATGTCTTAACTCTGCCGATGGACTTTTCGGGATATGCGAATGCATAGCCTTCTTCGGTCTTCTCAACAAGAGGACCGGGCATGTACTTCTTCAGGAATTCCTTGCAGCCTACAGCGCCTGCACCGGGACCGCCGCCGCCGTGAGGTGTGGACCAGGTCTTGTGGAGGTTGCTGTGGATGCAGTCAAATCCCATGTCGCCGGGGCGTACGATACCCATAACAGCGTTCAGGTTAGCGCCGTCATAGTAGCACAGACCGCCTGCTTCGTGAACGATCTTGGTGATCTCAAGAATGTTCTTGTCGAAGATACCAACGGTGTTGGGGTTGGTCAGCATCAGGCCTGCGGTGTCGGGACCAACAGCTGCTCTCAGAGCATCCAGGTCTACGCAGCCATCCGGGCCGGAGGGGATATTGACAACGGTGTAACCGCACATTGCTGCGGTTGCAGGGTTGGTGCCGTGTGCACTGTCAGGAACGATGATCTTGGTTCTTGCAGTGTCGCCGCGGTCAACGTGATATGCCTTGATCAGCATAACGCCGGTGAATTCGCCGTGTGCGCCTGCTGCAGGCTGGAAAGTAACGGCATCCATGCCGAATACTTCGCCGAGAGATTCGCCAAGGTCATAGATCAGCTTCAGTGCGCCCTGAGCGGTCTCAACAGGCTGCAGAGGATGCAGCTGAGTGAAGCCGGGCAGTGCTGCTGCTTCTTCGTTGATCTTGGGATTGTACTTCATGGTGCAGGATCCCAGAGGATAGAATCCATCGTTTACGCCGTGGATGCGCTTGCAGAGAGCGGTGTAGTGTCTGGTAAGTTCGTTCTCGGAAACGTGGGGCAGTCTTAAAGCTGCTTCTCTTTCTTCAGCAAACTTTACTACAGGAACATCGCACTCAGGCAGAAGGCTAAGACCTCTTCCTTCGCAGCCGAGTTCAAATATAGTCTTCATTATGCGAGCACCTCCTTTACTGTTGCTACCACTTCGTCGAGCTTAGCCTTGCTGACCAGCTCGGTGGTGCACCAGAGAATGCCGCCCTCTACGGGCAGTCCGCCGAGGATATTCTTCTCTTCCAGAGCCTTCAGGACCTTAGCGGTGCACTTCGGGCAGTGGGTAGCCATTACGAATTCGTGGAAGAATTCACCCTTGTACAGGGGAGCAAAGCCGGCCTTCTCGAGTTCGCTTGCCAGGTAGTGAGCCTTGGAAGCGGAGCTTACTGCTGCCTGCTTCATGCCCTTTTCGCCCATTGCTGCCATGTATACGCCTGCAGCGAATGCGCAGAGGGACTGGTTGGAGCAGATATTGGAGGAAGCCTTTTCGCGGCGGATGTGCTGCTCTCTTGCGGAGAGGGTCAGAACATAGCCCTTTTCGCCTTCGGTATCTACGGTCTCACCTACGATACGTCCGGGCAGCTTTCTTACCATTGCGCTGGTGGTTGCCATGAATCCGAGATACGGACCGCCGAAGCAGGTATCCAGGCCCAGGGGCTGGCCGTCGCCGACAGCGATGTCAGCGCCGTACTCTCTGGGAGTGGGCAGGAGTGCGCAGGCGATGGGGTTAACGCTCATAACGAACTTTGCGCCGGCCTCGTGTACGATCTCGCCGATCTCCTTTGCATCTTCGATCATGCCGAAGAAGTTAGGCTGCTGGATCATAAAGCAGGCTGCATCTGCGCCAAGAGCTGCCTTAACAGCTTCCTTGTCGGTCTTGCCATCCTTTGCGGGGATGACTACGAGCTCGGTGTTGGAAGCGAAGCAGTAGGTCTGCATTACTTCGATGACCTGAGGATTTACAGCGCCGGAGACATAAGCCTTGGTGCGCTTTCTGTCCTTGCACATGGGAATGGTCTCTGCAGCTGCAGTACCACCATCATAGTGGGATGCATTGGAAACATCCATTCCGGTGAGTTCGCAGATCATGGTCTGGAACTCGAAGATTCCCTGGAGCACGCCCTGGCTGATCTCAGCCTGATAGGGGGTGTAGCAGGTAACCAGTTCTTCGCGGCCGGTGATCTCCTTTACCACTGCAGGAATGAAGTGACGATAGGAGCCGGCACCGCGGAGTACGGTCTTAAAGATCTTGTTTGCGTCAGCATAGTCGCTCATTCTCTCTCTGACTTCCATCTCGGAAAGTCCGGGAGCGATGTTCAGCTTGTCCAGACTCATGTTCTGGGGAACATCCTTGTAGAGCTCTTTCATGCTGCTAAGGCCAAGGGCTGCCAGCATCTCCTGCTGGTCCTTGGCTGTATTAGGAACATAGGAACCCATTACAAATCCTTTCTTTCAATTACAGGGGATGAGATTCTGCCCCGCATCCCCTGTCTTGACGGCAAATAATTAAGCTTCCTTAGCGGCAGCATATTCTGCTGCGGTCATCAGTTCTTCAAAACCGGTGACGTTAACGATCTTTGCGATCCATGCGCCATAAGGATCGGAGTTGATCAGAGCGGGGTTGTCCTGCAGCTCTTCGTTAACTTCTGCGATCTCGCCGGTAACAGGGCTGATAACGTCGGAAACAGCCTTTACGGATTCTACGTCGCAAAGAGCTTCGCCTGCGGTAACGGGGTCGCCTTCTACGGGCAGGTTGATGTAAACCAGATCGCCGAGAGCGTCCTGAGCGAAATCGGAAAGGCCTACCAGAGCGGTGGTCTCATCGATCATCTTTACCCATTCATCACTTGCTGTGTACTTGAGTTCTTCGGGATAATTCATTTTTAGTATCTCCTTTTTAAATATTTTGATATAACTGCCGCGCTCCCGGTATCATTTGGGGAGCAACGGCTGATTTACGTTTTTAAGGCAGCTTATTTTGCTACGTTGTGCTCGATCTTGTAGAAGGGAAGAGGAATCTGCTCAACTTCGATCATACGTCCGCGGACGTCTACATTGTAGTGAGTGCCGTCTTCGCTTTCAACGGGAACATAGCCCATTGCAACGCCATATCCCAGATACGGGCAGTGTGTGCCGGAGCTGATCCAGCCAATCTTGTCTCCGCCGATGGCATAGAGATCGCAGTGCTCACGAACGATGCCTCTGCCTACTACCTTGAAGCCAACTCTCTTGATCTTAGCCGGCATTCTTGCAGCGATGCCTTCTCTTCCAAGATAATCCTTGCCCTTGAGTCTTACGAACAGGCCCGCTTCCTTAGGTGTGATGTCATCGGTCATTTCATGGCCATATAGCGGCATGGAAGCTTCCAGTCTGAGGGTATCTCTTGCGCCGAGGCCGCAGGGGAGGATGCCGAATTCTTCGCCGGCTGCGAGCAGAGCATCCCAAAGGTCGGGAGCATCTTCTGCCTTGCAGTAGAATTCATAGCCGAACTCGCCGGTGTAACCGGTCTGGGAGATCAGGCACTGGATGGTTCTGTTTCCTACGTTTACGTCTACGGGATAAGAGAAGTAATAATAAAGATCGGGCAGATCTTCCTTCTTGACCAGCTTTTCAGCTACCTTGCCAGCCAGAGGTCCCTGCAGAGCCAGCTCGCCCCAGAGGTCTCCCTGATCAACATAAGTAACATCGCCGTTCAGATGGCTGAATACCCATGCGCCGTCCTTAGCTCTGTTGCCTGCGTTTACAACAAGCATGAAGTCATCATCTGCAAGCTTGCAGATAACCAGGTCGTCCACGATGCCGCCGTTTTCGTTGCAGAACATGGAATACTTGATCTGGCCGATGACCATCTTGGAAATGTCGGTGGTGCAGATCCACTGAATGTTCTTTTCAGCGTCGGGTCCGGAGAGTCTGATCTCGCCCATGTGGGATACATCAAACAGACCGACCTTTTCTCTGACTACCATGTGCTCGGCAACTACGCCAGCCTTGTACTGTACCGGCATAAGGAAGCCGCCAAATTCGACCATCTTTCCGCCAAGTGCCACATGCTTGTCATAGAGGGGTGTTTTCTTTTCCATATTTATCCTCCTTGATCAGATGCGCCCGAGATGCAAATGTCTGCACCCGGACATTTATAACGTATTGATATAAAAACAAAAACAGAGCTAATATGCAAAGAAAGCATACCAGCTCTGTGTCTTTACCTGAGAGATTCACAGAAAAACGCCAGAATACGCTTCTCTGCTTGCCCCGACGGTGCACAAAATGTGCTTTCCAGAGTTTCGTCCCGGATCGGTCGGCACAGCCTTCCGAACCGTTCACCCGAACTATATTAATCTTGCATAAATATTATAAATATAGGCGGAAACAATGTCAATTTAATTAAATCTTTAACAAGTTTCAATCTATTGAACGATTTGGCCTATCTATTAGAATTTTCGATACACACAACAGAAAAAGCCCCGGCAATACCGCCGGGGCTCTTAAAAAGAATTATTACATTGTGTAATTGTCGAAGTATCCCTGGATCCAGATGATGGGTGTGCCCTTGTCTCCGCTGCCAGAGGTGAGGTCGCAGAGGGATCCGAGCAGGTCTGTAAGCCTTCTGGGGGTGGTTCCTTCGGACGCCATCTGGCCCTTCAGGTCGGAATCCTTCTTCTTAATGGCTTCGGAAATGGCTTCCTTAAGAGCATCGCCGGAAAGTCCTGCAAAGTCGTTATCTGCAAGGTACTTCATCTTGAGCTCGTTGGGAAGACCCTC
>JAFRWH010000147.1 GCA_017438085.1 Bacillota bacterium | reverse complement strand
GGACCTGTTGTACCTGCCCGCAGCCTCCATAAGAGTCCAGTGGTCCCCTATCACGACGGGACGTATCATATCGTACAGACTTCTGTCAGCCAGAGCGCTGCAGATGGTATCAGGATCCTTTCCCCAGGGGTCCCTTACAATTATTGCGATTATAGGCCTGGTCTCAGTATCTTTCATCTGTTACTTTCTCTTCTGATTCTGTCCGAAGTATCCGCCTGTGGCGCTCTTTGTTTCCTGCACCATTATAAACGCCTTCGGATCCAGTCCGGTCACCAGCTTTTCAAAAGCAGCGGCGTTCTTTTTGTCAATATCGGCCAGCACCATCCACTTTTCGGGACCGTATTCGTTGGCATCTATGCTTATGACTGTTATTGCGTAGCCTTCTTTTCTGAGGCTGTCCAGCACCTTCTGGTCCCTGCCGGAGGTTATCACCTGCATAAGCACTTTACCGCTGATGAAAAGCCCAGAAAGCTTTCCGCCTATAAAGGTGCCTGTGGCATAGCCGCCTGCATAGGCAACTGCCGTTGGAACTACGGGACCCGCTCCGCTGAGGGCATCCCGGACCACTATATACCACAGAAAGACTTCAATAAAGCCCACCAGCGCGGCGAACCTGTTCTTTCCTTTTACCGTCAGCATGGTCCTGAATGTGCCCATAGTCACATCCATGATGCGGCAGAAGAATATTTTAAGACAGCTGAGAAAAACTGCAGTCGTCATGGTTTACTCACTTTCCCGAAGCCGGACCCGGCAGTACCGGCTAATACGGATAATATTTTTTGAACTTCCTGTACTGATTAACATCCTTCAGGAAGAGCTTGAAACGGCGTTTGAGGCTCATATCGGCTGCATAGCGCATGGAATTGCACTCCTTGCCCTCTGCCACGCACTTCTTTACCAGTGCCAGCTTTTCCGGATCCCGCACATATTTATACACGACGCCCAGGGGCACCACATGCCAGAAATGCGGACCTTTGACCAGTATCTTAGGCAGTTCCTTATGGTATACATAGTCCTCCACCACAAGCTTGGCCAGATTATTTCCTGCGCCGGTAACTCTGTAGTGGGATCTGCCCTGGCGGATGTTTATCTCGAACATTTTGAATTTGCCGTCACGGCTGTCCAGCTTTATATCAGCATCCGCAAAACCCTCGTAGCCAATGGACTCCATCATGTTGCCGATCTTGTTCATAAGCTCTTCGTTGTAGATGGTGAGGGTGGCTGCATTGTTGCCGATGGCGGTGGGAGTATGCTCCTCCAGCAGCACGTTGCCGAAATTCATCAGCTTGACCTTGTGGTCCGAGCCGATATACATCTGCAGATCGTAGATAGAAGCGTCCGCGCCGGGGACCATGTCCTGTATGATCATGTGATCGTCATAGCCGTTGGCATAGATCAGCTTCAGGGTGTCCACCAGTTCTTCTTTTGAGTTGATGAAGAACGCCTTATGGAAGCCCTGGAACTTGTGAGCGTGGTATTTTACGGAATCCGACGCCTTCAGCACCACAGGATAGCCGAAATCGATCTCGAAATCGAAGTTCATCTCCGGGGTGTAGATGAAGGTCTTTGCATAGTCCAGGCCGTATTCGTCGCAGAGCTTGTAGAAGCTCTCCTTCAGGGTGATGCGGTCCAGTATGGGCTTGTCGGAATAAGGCACTATATAGCCCAGATCCTTCAGATACTGCTTGTTTTCAACGATAAGCCGCACATAATGGTCCGCGCAGCCCAGCAGTATCAGGTCCTTTGCAGGCAGCCCCTCTTCTGAAAGACCCATCTGCTCTGAGCCTGCGGTCTCCGCCTCAGGACCGGTGACAGGTCCGCCCACCCGGCCGTACTTTCTGTACAACTTTGCCATGGTGTCCCTGAAGACCTCAGTCTCGTCCAGGTGCGGCTCTTCAAAGTAGTCCAGTATTCTGGTCTCCTCGGTTATCACGCCGCCCTTGGCTCTCGCCACCATAAGCGACTTTATGCCGTAGGCCTCGTGAAAAGCCCTGCCCATGCTGTATACGTTAATATCCGATGCCAGAAGTATCGGCATGAAATTTACATTGCTCAAAACGATTTCCTCCTGAACGGAACAAAGCCGTTTCAGTTTTTATTCATACCCCTGGGGGTTTTTCTTCTGCCAGTTCCAGCTGTCCCTGCACATGTCCACAAGATCCAGTTCAGCCTTCCATCCCAGCACTTCGCGGGCTTTGGTGGGGTCGCTGTAATAGGAATCTATGTCTCCCGGACGCCTCGGCTGGATCTCGTAAGGGATCTTAAG
>JAFRWH010000146.1 GCA_017438085.1 Bacillota bacterium | reverse complement strand
TGTTCCGCAGCTACGAGCTGGAAGTAAACAGCGTGGTCATCACCCGCTACATCGATGCCCCCGCCGTCAACACCTTCATAACCAAGCTGGAGCGCCGCGGCATAAGGACCTACAAGCACTACAGCACCAAGGGCTATCCCACAGACGTGGATACCATAGTTTCCGAGGAAGGCTACGGCAAGAACCCCTACATCGAGGTGACAAAGCCTCTGGTTGTGGTTAACGGCCCCGGCCCGGGTTCCGGCAAGCTGGCTACCTGCCTCTCTCAGCTCTATCACGAAAATCTCCGCGGTGTTAAGGCCAGATACGCCAAATTCGAGACCTTCCCGATCTGGAATCTGCCCCTCAAGCACCCGGTGAACATCGCCTACGAGGCTGCCACCGTGGACCTCAAGGACGTGAACCTCATCGACAGCTTCCATCTGGAAGCCTACGGTGTTACCGCTGTAAACTACAACAGGGACATAGAGATGTTCCCCGTCGTAAAGAGGATCATAGAAAAGATCACGGGCGAAGCCTGCGAATACCAGTCGCCCACAGACATGGGCGTCAACAGAGCGGGTTTCTGCATAATAGACGACGAAGCCTGCAGAGAAGCCTCCAAGCAGGAGGTCATTCGCCGCTACATGATAGCCCAGGTAGATTACAAGAAGGGCGTAATAGATGAAGACTCCTACAAGCGCGCCAAGCTGCTGATGGACGAGATCGGAGCCAGACCCGAAGACAGATCCGTGGTACAGCCCGCAAGGGATTACGCGGAAAAAAAGCGCGCCATGGATCCCGAACGCTTCGAAAACATCATCGTCACAGCACTGGAGCTGCCCGACGGCACAATAGTAACGGGAAGGAGCTCCCATCAGATGGTTGCAGGCGCCGCGATGCTGCTGAACGCCATCAAGAAGCTCTGCCACTTCCCCGATGAGGTGCTGCTCATCTCACCGGAAATACTTAAAACCATACAGCACCTTAAGACAGATATCCTGCACAGACACAAGGCCACGCTTAATATGGAAGAAGTGCTTTCCGCACTGACCATATCCGCTTCCATCAACCCGATGGCGCAGCTGGCTGTGGACAAGCTGCCTGAGCTGGCAGGCTGCAAGGCGCACTGTACCGCTATTTTCAGCGATTCCGACGCTCAGATCTTCCACGATCTGCGCATTGACGCCACCTGCGAGCCGGAGTTCTCCTCCAGCAGCCTTTACATAGGTTAAAAGCTACGGCGAAAAGCCGGTCGCATAAAAACAAGCCGCATTAAAGGGGTACGGCTTGAAAGATCTTTTTTTAGGGGGTTTCAGATGAAAAGATTTCAGGCTTTACTGCTGAGTCTGATTCTGGTCCTGAGCTGCGCAAGTCCTGCGTTTGCCTCTTCTGCGGCAACGCAAAACAAGCGCACGCTTACGACCACAACGCTCAGCGAAAGCGACAAAGTCAACAGTTGCAGTACTATCCGTATAAGTCTGAGCGTTCCCAACTATCTGGGAAAGATCAAGGCGGACATAACCACAACGGACTTTTCAGGGGAAACAGAAGTCCTTGTAATATATGTTCCGAACGACAAATGGGATGGCAACTGCTATTACAACGGCATAGTAGGCAACATAAAGCAGGGGATGGCCAGGATCAGCGCAGGTTCAGGCAGTCTGATCTCCTGGAAGGAGCTCTACAACTACAATTTCCTTCCCATGGAGGGCGGCTTTTATTATGTGGACACCAACAGCCTTCAGATAAGCTTTCTGGACGGGCCCGGTCTTTACACAGGCCTTGCCACCTTCAGCTACACGCTGAACGGAAAGACTGACATGTCAGCAGCGGGCTATCCGTTCATTCTGCTGCTCAACGACGACATGATCAACTACTATCTGACCTATGGCAAGCTGGATTCCTATTCCAGCTATGACTGGCCGGAGCTGTCCAGGCTGCTTTCCGAACCGGGGACAGAAACCACGGGCAGCCTTTCCAATTTCCGCAATATCCGCAATTACTACAGAGGGACCTTCACCGATATCGAATTAAACGGCAGCTACTGGTACGACGAATATGTTATCAGCTGCTACAGAATGGGCCTTATGGAAGGGAACGGCTTCAACTTCTTCCCCTCGAGCAGCTTTACTCTTGCTCAAGTCATAACCGTAGCCGCAAGGATACACAATATCTACTCCGGAGGTAACGGCAAATTCAACGAGGGTCCGGTCTGGTACAATGTGTACGTTCACTACGCACTGAGCAACGGGATCATAAAAGCAAGCGACTTCGGGGCTGATACGCAAGGCTCCAAGGTCTACGAGAGAGCTGCGAAAAGAGGCGAGATGGCCTACATTCTTGCCAATGCCCTGCCCGATTCCGCCCTTAAGCGCATAAATACCATCAGGCGCATACCGGATGTCAGCGAGCAGACAGCTTACAGCGTGCAGATATTCAAGCTCTACAGAGCCGGCGTTCTGGACGGATACACTGCGAATCACTATTTCAGACCTGATAACAACATCAACCGTTCAGAGGCTGCGGCTATAATCAGCAGGCTGGTCAACACCAGCAGCCGAATCAAGTTCACTATATATTAAGGGAACCAATCGATTTATAGAAAAGCCTTATCCGATAAGAAGCTTTGAATAATATATCTAAAATTTGTTGATGAATTCCGCTTATTTATTTGGTATATTAATCATGAACTTAATCGCGGTCAAAAATGATTAATTCGCAAGGCTCGGAACCTACGACAAGATGAGCCCAAAAAGAAAATTCAGCCCGAGGCGCAAAGCCCCGGGCTTTTTCGAGACATTCCCTGCGATTGCCGAGCTTTAGCGAAGGCAGAGCAGCGGAATGTCCGAGTCGCAAGCCAGCCAGCGAAAGCGAGCTTTAGCGATGCTTGAGCTGCTGCTGGCGGACGACTATGGTTTAAGATTTCCCTGCGACTGCCGAGCCTTAGCGAAGGCAGAGCAGCGGAATGTCCGTTTTTTTAGTATCTAAATAAGATTCTTCGAGTACTGGCTGTAGAGACTGTCAAGAAGGTTCAGCTTGTCCTTCAGACGCAGCATCAGATCCGATGCCATATCGTACTCTTCGTTTTCGATAGCCAGCTGCATGTTGGTGATAAGAGAATTGCTCTTGTCGCTGTCCTTGGCGATCTCCCTGCGCAGCCTGTCTATCTCCTCCCAGCGGCGGGAATCCAGCTCGTTAGGCTCAAAACCATCGTTTTCGCGAAGGAAGCCGGGATTGCCGTGGAGCTTTTTGCTGTTTCTGACAGCATCCTTGGCATCCGCAGCCATGCGGTCGTGAAGCTCGTTGGTCCAGATCTCAAGCGCTGCCTCGTGGAAGGAAAGGATGTCGTGCTCCTCCATTACACCGCCTGCATAGAGCATTTTGGTCTTTTCGGGATAGAGCTCAAAGGCCTTCAGGTTCTCCCACGCAGTTGATGGCGCATGTCCGAAGAGCTTCTCGCGCTGCTCAGCGCTGTAATCGGTAAAGATATTGTTCTCCACCCTGTACTGCCTGTTCTTTTCCAGATAGAAGTCCTCTTCGCCGTAGGCCTTGGAAATGCTCTTCTCCAGCTCCTTGCCGGTCTTCTCCGCCTCGATCACGGCCTTTATGCCATCCATCATTGCCATGATAGCCGCAGCAACCACAAAATATGTGTTGCTCTTGGGGTTGGGCGAACGCATCTCAAAGTGGGTAGCGGCGCTGGTCCTGAGGCTCCTTATAAGGCCGATGAGCACAGTACGGTTTCTTGAGAGCGTATTAACATCCTTGCCGAGGCTGGTGACTATAGAGATAGGAGCCTCGTAGCCGGGCTTAAGTCGGTTCATGTCGTCAGTCGTGCAGTTTGCTATGGGGTTGATGACCTCGTAGTTCTTGAGGAGGCCCATCAGAGCGCCGTAGCCTATGGGGCTCATGAAGTTTTCAGCAGGATCCTTCGGGGCAAAAACATTTACCTTTTTGCCGTTCTTAAGCACCGCAACCGCTCCGAGATGAGTGTGCTTGCCGCTTCCGGCAGCCCCTTCCACGGGCTTTGCAGCAAAGGTTACAGCCAGACCGTGCTTTCTGAACACGTCCTTCACCAGATAGCGTATCTGAGCATCGCTGTCAGCAGCCCTCATGGGAGAGCTGTACTTCCAGTCGATCTCAAGCTGCTCCATGATGTGGTCAAAGCTGCCGCCCTGCACCAGCTGAGCCTTAACGCCGCCGACTTCCTTGTGACCCATCTCAACTTCAAAGCCGTAGCGGTCCAAAAGCATTATGCAGTCCTCGAGCGCAGTGCGTACGGGACCCAGAGTGCGCTTCCAGTACTGCTCCTTCATCTCCTGAGAAGTGTGAAGCTGCTCTTTGTTAGCAATATCGTGAGGCGTGCTGACGTAGAATTCCAGTTCTGTGGCTGCAGTCAGCTCGAAATGGTCTATATCCTGCACGCTTTCCACAAGAAGTTCATCGAAAACATAGGGATGGTTCTTCAGAAGATCCGTCAGCTGGCTCTTGAAGTACTCTTCGGCATTCTTCAGAATGATCCTCGAACCCACCCAGTGGGTATCGTTGTGGACCAGGAAAGACGGTATTCTTAAGGAGCCGACAGGAAGTCCGGTCTCATCATCTGTCAGTTCCATGTTGTAATCCACATACCAAGACACGCTGACATCCGGGATGATGTCGACCTTGGCGTTGGAAAGGTCTGCTATCCCGGGAAGCATAACGGAAGAACCATCAGTCTGAACGCCTCTCTGAAGGAAGGCATCCACATCCTCCATCATCTGCCCCACGGGGATCTTTTCGTCGGTGGCATGGCCGAACATATCCAGCGCAGCCAGAGAAACAAATCTTATCTGGGGCTGCTGAGCCAGTATCTCCCTCAATGCTTTTTCGCTGTGTTTTTCAGGTGGAATGGTAAAAATCATTTTTTCGTACATGACTTTTGGGCCTTCAGCCCCTCCTTTCTCTTGTAAATAAAAACAATAAAAGATAGTGAAAATATATATCCAAAGTCTGAGTATTTCCACTGATTATTCAAAAATTCGCCCTAAATAGACAATAGGGCGAATAAAATGTTCAGCTAATCTCAAACATTGACCCCGCTGATGCGGACAACCCTTCGTAATTATTCAATTGCCGCAGGGCTGGTCTCTATAGCAGCGCCGCTTGCATCTTCCCCAGTTCCTGCCGAAGGCAGCAGTGCATTAAGCTTTTGCAGAAGCTCTGTCAGCTGGGTTATAAGGCCCTTGATGCTGTCCGGAGTGAGATCGTCAACCGAACCGGACTGGCCTTCCTGACCGCCCTGCTGAGCGGGTTCCTGACCCTGACTTGGCTGATCCTGATCGATCTTGCCGCTTCTTATGTCTTCCGCCATCTGTTTGCCTGTGACCACAGGATAAGCGGTCTTCAGAGGATCGCCGGCACCGGGTCCGAAGAGGCTGTCGAGCGCCTCCGCCAGAGTAGGCTCATAGGCGACCTTGTCTCCATAGAACATTACTACTCTCTTGACCTCCGGCAGACTGGTGGATGTGGCCTCCAGATATACCGGCTCCACGTAGAGCAGCGCATCCTCAACAGGTATTACGAAGAGATTTCCGCGCAGATAGCTGGATCCGGAATTGTTCCACAGAGCGAACTCCTTGGATATCTCAGCATCCTGGTTGATCTGCGCCTCGATCTGCGCCGGACCGTATATAGTCCTGTCCTTGGGCATCCTGTAGAGCACCAGCTGACCGTAGTTCTTGCCGTCCTGACGGGCCATCAGTATACCTGTCATGTTAGACTTGCCGTTGGGCGTATAGGGAATGGCGCTCACGAATTCACCGTCGCTTTCGCCGGGCAGCTTCATGATGAAGTAGTTGGGGGTCATCTGCTTGGTAGCCTGGCCGTAGCTTTCATTTGCAATAGCCCACTGGTCCTCGCTCTGATAGAACACCGCCACATCAGTCATGTGGTACTTGGTGTACACGTAAGCCTGAATGTTGAAGAGGTTGTTGGGATACTGCAGGTGAGCTCTCAGTACTTCAGGCATCTTATCCAGGCTCTTGAACAGGCTCGGATAGATCTTGGAAAGGGTCATGACCAGCGGATCCTCTTCGTCGCAGATGTAGAAATCCGTGGTGCCGTTATAGGCATCGATCACGATCTTGACGGAGTTTCTTATGTAATTTACGTCAGACTTTGAGTTGTAGGGCTCGGAATAAGGATAATAGGAGCTCTGGGTGTAGGCATCGATTATCCAGTAGATCTTTCCGTCCTCCGCTACCACGTAGGGATCGTCATTCACCACCAGGAAGGGGGCGATCTTCTGCACTCTCTGACGGATGTTTCTGTTGATGAGTATTCTGGAATCTCCATTGATGTTGGTGGAGATCAGGATCTTCAGGGTGCGTTCCTTGAGTGCAAAGAGTATGCGGTTGAGCATGTTCAGCTTTATGCCGCCCGTGCCTTCATACTGGCAGTATTGGTTGGACTCGCCGCTGGGGTAGTCGAATTCAGGTTCACCTGTATTGGTGATGACATAATCGTTGGTGGATTCGCCGTAATAGATAGCCGGACGATCGATCTTGATCTCCGGGACCTCGGATACCGGTGGAATGCTGCCAATAAGCATCTCAGGCTGACCGCTGCTGGTTATCCTGTCGACTCTCGAAAGGGTGATGCCATAGCCGTGGGTGTACTTAAGGTGGCGGATCAGCCAGGAGTCTTCGTAGTGCTGATTGATCTCTCTTGCAGAGAGGAAGACCTGTGTGTATTCGCCGTTGATATAGTAACGATCCACATCCACATCGTTGAACTGATAGTAGGAACGGATGGACTGGGTCTGATTGTAGAACTGCTCGGCAGGGTCGAAATCGTTGATGCGGATATTGGAGAAGCTCTCCATGTTATCCAGTACATCCAGCTTGTCGATATCGCCCTTGGCAGTGAAATCTTCAACCTTTATGTTCTGCAGATTGTAAGCCAGTCTGGTGTAGTCTATGTTGTTTTTCAGATATTTGCTCTCTTTGTTGAGCTCATCCGGTGCTACGATAAAGTTCTGGACTGCGCCGGAAACGGCGGAACCTGCAAGAGAAACGACTATCATCAGCACAGGGAAGATGAGCCCCAGCTTGATGCTCTTCTTTTTTATGGCGATGGCGGTGCAGACCGCTGCCGCAAGAGAGAAGATGATCATGGCACGGTACACATTAAGCGTGACATTGATGT
>JAFRWH010000145.1 GCA_017438085.1 Bacillota bacterium | reverse complement strand
TTAAGTTGTCTAAATAGTATTTTCTCATATCTTTCCCACCTTTGCAATTATTCTTAACACTATGATATGCCCGGGGGAAAGTACTGTCCACCAATCAAAGCTTACAAACAGGGGCGTTTTTTGTCAGGAAAAGTTGCAAATCAAAAACCACCTGAAGGCTTACTGGCCTTACAGGCGGTCTTTTGCGTTTAAAAGCCTACAGAGTCTTCTCTGCTGCTTCGATCACGTGCTTTGCCAGAACGGCAGTGGTAACATTGCCAACGCCGCCGGGTACGGGTGTGATGCCTGCTACGATGGGCTCCACATTGTCGAAGTCCACATCGCCGCAGAGCTTGCCCTCTTCATTTACGTTGATGCCAACGTCGATGATGGTCTGGCCTTCCTTGGCGAAGTCAGCAGTCATGAACTTGGCCTTGCCAAGAGCTGCGATAACGATGTCAGCTTCCTTGCAGATGCCGGGGATATCCACGGATCTGGAGTGGCATACGGTAACGGTGGCATTCTTTGCCATCAGCATCTGGCTTACGGGCTTACCGATAACAAGGCTTCTGCCGATAACAACGGCTCTCTTGCCCTGAATGGGAACCTTGTAGTAGTCCAAGATCTCCATGCAGCTCTGAGCAGTGCAGGGAGCATAGCCTTCACCGCTGCCGGTGAATACGCTGGCCAGAGAGGTCTGGCTCATGGCATCCACATCCTTTGCGGGATCGATCAGCTTGCAGGCCTCAGCCTCGGCCTCCTTGTTAGCCAGAGGTCTGAACATCAGCAGGCCGTGGATGGAGGAATCCTCGTTGACGGACTTTACTGCGTCGAGAATAGCTTCCTTGGAAGCATCTGCGGGAAGCAGGATCTGCTTTACCTTAACGCCTACCTTTTCCATGCGCTTGAGCGCGCCGGTCTCGTAGGAAATGTCGCTGGGGTTCTCGCCCACGCGAAGAATAGCAAGGCAGGGTTCAACGCCCTTTGCCTTAAGAGCCTCTGCCCTCTCTGCCAGCTCGGCGGTCATAGCCTTGGCAACGGCAGCGCCCTTGAGTAATTCAGCCATAATAATATCCTTTCTGCTATTTATCGTTTATTGACGATAAGCGATAAAGCCTTAATTTTCCTGGTTAAATCTCTTTGCCATCTTTACATAGACGTCTTCTGCAAGAGCGCTGTACTTCTCGCAGAGCTCATCCATTTCAGCGTTAAGCTTCATGGCATATTCTCTGTCCTTCATGGACTTGGTGTTGACCTTTACATTAAGCGCAGCGCCAAGAAGGGCAGCTTTGCAGAGCAGCACGCCAGTGCCTACGTCGGAAAGCATAAGCTTGCTTCCGATCTGACCCATGCGGTCGTGGAGCTCGATGGCTCTTGCGCTCTGGCGGACCATTTCCGCGGGAGCTGCAACAGCGTTCCTGAGGCAGTTTTCCATAACTTCATCCCTGGTGGGATCTTCCTTGGGGATGCCGTAAGCCTTGGAAAGAGGTTCAAAAGCATCTGCATCAGCCTCGGCCAGCTCTACCAGCTTATGCTGGATATCCATAGCCTCTGCCATCAGTGCCTTTACTTCTTCTTCTACCTCGGCATACTTTTTCTTGCCGACGGTGTAGTTTCCAACCATGGTGCAAAGAGCGGAGCCAAGAGCTCCTACATATGCAGCAGCTCCGCCGCCGCCGGGAACAGGCTCCTTGGAAGCCAGCACATCCGCAAACTCTCTGCAGCTTTTAAGTGTTAATTCGCTCATTATTTCTCCTTGATTCAGCATGCGGCGCACAAAAGCCAAAGACCCCTGCTGCGCCCCTTTAAAACAAGCCCGGGCAGTCCAGCCGCCCGGGCCTTGAGTTTCAGCCGATCATACGGCCTTTCGCTTTAATTTTAGAACAGTCCGGAGATTCTGCCGTTCTCGTCCACGTCGATCTTCTCTGCGGAGGGAACCTTGGGGAGTCCGGGCATGGTCATGATAGCACCGGTGAGTGCTACGATGAAGCCTGCACCTGCAGAAACCTTGATGTCTCTGATGGTGATCTTGAATCCCTTGGGAGCGCCCAGCAGCTTCTCGTTGTCGGAGAAGGAGTACTGAGTCTTAGCCATGCAGATGGGCATGTTGCCAAATCCGAGCTCGGTGAGCTTCTTGATCTTGGTCTTGACGCCTGCAGCATAGGTAACGCCGTCAGCGTGATAGATCTTGGTAGCGATGGTGTTCAGCTTCTCCTCGATGGGCATATCCAGAGGATAGGACTGGTTGAAGTTGTTGGGGAGCTCGCAGAGTCTTACAACTTCTTCTGCAAGAGCCTTGCCGCCTTCGCCGCCCTTTGCCCATACTTCGGACAGAGCTACATTTACGCCAAGCTCCTTGCACTTTGCTTCTACCATGTCAAGCTCAGCCTTGGTATCGGTCGGGAATGCGTTGATAGCAACTACGCAGGGCAGACCGAATACGTTCTTGATGTTGTTGACATGCTGAAGCAGGTTGGGAAGACCCTTTTCCAGAGCTTCCAGGTTCTCCTGGTTGAGATCCGGCTTCTTAACTCCGCCGTGATACTTCAGAGCTCTTACGGTTGCTACGATAACAACTGCAGAGGGGTGGAGTCCGGCCATTCTGCACTTGATGTCCAGGAACTTCTCAGCG
>JAFRWH010000144.1 GCA_017438085.1 Bacillota bacterium | reverse complement strand
TACCCAGCGCCTGCAGATCCAGGAACCTGTAATCCCCCTTCTTTTCCAGATTCAGTTCCAGCACCGCCTCGCCGGTAAATGAATTATATTCAAGATGATACTGGTCCGTATATATGCTTGCGGGCATCAATCCCTTAGCCAGAATGGCCTTGTAAGCCGCGGAATTGCCCTTCAGAGAGCCGGAACTGACCTTTATGGGTAAAATACTGTCCGCGATCATAAACCCCTCTGAAAAGGCGATTTCGTGCCATGGCAGGAAATTTATCTTATTGTAGATCGCCGCCAGCTGACGGACGTCGTCGCCGTTGTGCAGCAGTATCTTATCCCTGGCATCCTCGTCGCCGAAAGCCAGCCACTGGTTATATAGCGGGATGCACTCGCCTCCGTCTATCCGGTCCGTCCTCTCCTCTGAGATCCCGAGCGCGTACTCCACATCCTTCTGCCTCAGGTGCGGCATGGTCTTAGCCACCGGCCAGTACTTCTTGAGCCACTTGTACATGTCCACTGACCAGTTGAAGGGCAGCCGGTCCGCCACGCCAAGCATTCTTGCGCGGGTAAGCACGTAGATATTGTCGAAGGCGTCGTTGTTGTAGCCCACCACCACCTGAGCCTCGGAAAGAATGTCCAGACAGTCCCGGATCATCTTGCCCTCCGCCCTTGGGTGCTCAGAAAAGAGCTGCACCAGCTCGCCCGTGTCCGGATAGCAGAAGGACACGGAAATGATGGGGTTGTTCTTAAACGACAGCCCGCTGGTCTCTATGTCGTAGACCACAGTCTTAAGATTCTTGAAATATGGATTGTTCATAGTATTCACCTTTTAGTATTTTAGCATAGTTTGATGGGTTTGTTAACGGCAGCCGCATGCAGGAAGCGCGCCCCCCGAATAAGCTGAATGTGATTGCAGGTTTGGTCTTCCCTGAATAAACTCGATAAGCTTTTAGGAAACACATTCTCTGAGTTAGCTCAATCACTTTTCTGACAAAACATGTGTTTGGGTTGTCTTTTGACAACAAATTTTCTTTAGTTTGAGGTCTGTCTGAAATTTTCACTCCTGTTTTTACTGAATTTAGGGCTATTTCCTGGTAAATCGGACCGTTTTTGTCCTTTATATCAGCTCAAACTCCGAATTTTGCTGGCAAAATGGTCTTTTTTAGGTGGATTTGTCAGAAATAGTAGATGTGCAGTCCTTCCAATGCTGACAAAACAACCTTTGCAGGTGAATTTGTCAGAAAAAGCAGATGTGCAGTCCTTCTAATGCTGACAAAACAGCCTTTGCAGGTGGATCTGTCAGAAAAAGCAGATGTGCAGTCTTCCAATGTTGACAAAACAGCCTTTGCAGGAGGAATTGTCAGAAAACAAGTTGTACAGTCCAACAAAACCACATAATTTGCCACGTAGTTAGCATTAGCTAACCACCACGCCTAAAATAAGAGGAGCAGCGCCTTAGAATTTCCGCCCCTCCCCAGATTAAGAGACTATCATTCGGGAACTTCTGCTCCCCGGATTAGGAGAGCAGCTCCTGAGAACTCCCGCTCCCCAGATTAAGAGACTGGCATTCGGGAACTTCTGCTCCCCGGATTAAGAAACCAGCGTCCGAGCAATCCGCGCCCAAAATCAGGAGAGCAGAACCTGTAAACTCCCACTCCCCATTTTAAGTGACCTGCTCTTGAAAACTCCCGCTCCCAAAATCAGCAGAGCTGCACCTGTAAACTCCTACTCCCCTGGTTAAGAGGCCAGCACCTGAGAACTCCCGCTCCCAAAATCAGGAGACCAGCGTCCAGGCACGTCAACCCCCTAAATCAAAAGCGGCCTCTTTCGAAGCCGCTCATACTCAAAATCTTTTACAGAAGCACTCCTATGAACTGTGCTGCCAGTACCACCATTACCAGAGCAATGGGATAAGTGGCTGCATAGCTTACTGCGATAGCATCGTTTCCTGCAACCTGGATAAGGGTGCCCAGAGCCGGAGTGGAAGTCATGCCGCCGGTGATGGAACCAAGCGCATCCAGAGTCTTCATCTTCATCAGAGTCTTTGCAAGAACAAGGTCCAGGATCATGGGGATCAGGGTCATGAATGCGCCGATGATGAACAGAGAAGCGCCGTATTCCTTCAGGACATCAATGAATCCCTGGCCGGCTTCGGTGCCTGCGCCTACAAGGAACATACAGAGGCCGAACTCTCTCATAACGTTCATGGTGTTCTTGGGCGGACGCATGTTGATGGGTCCGATGTGGCCAAAGTGGCCGATAATAAGTCCTGCGATCAGCGGGCCGCCGGAGGTGCCGAGGGAGAAGCTTGCGCCGTTTCCGAGAGGCACTTTGATGAGGCCGATTGCAACGCCGATGGCGATGACCACTGCGAATTCAAAGAATCCGGAGGGCTCGATGTTCAGGAAATTATGAGTGCTCTGGCTGGCTTCTGCCTCCTGGGACATCTTCACCATGTCAGCCATTTCGCCCTTGATGTCAGTCTTCAGGATCCTGGGCAGCAGCTGTACAAAGAGTACAACGCCTACAACGCCGAAAGGATAAGCAATGCCGTAGCCTACTGCAGCCATGGGGTCGCCGGTAGCTTCCTGAGCAGCGGCAAGGCCCGGGGTGCTGGTGAGAGCGCCGGTCATAAGTCCGGAAGCAAGGCCTGTGGGGATGTTGAACAGCTTGATGGCTGCGATGCACACCAGTGCGCCGGTTATGATGGTCACAAAACCGAGGATGATGTACTGCAGAGCGCCCTTCTTGAAGTTCTTGAAGAACACGGGGCCGGCAATTACGCCTACCGCGCCTACGAAAATGCAGAGGCCGAAGGTCTTGATGACGCCGGGGGTGACCAGTCCGAAGTGACCGAACACCAAAGCTACCAGCAGTACGCCGGAGGTGCCAAGAGACAGACCCTTGATCTCGATACGGCCGATAAGATAACCAATAGCGCTGATGAGGAAGATCAGCAGATACTGGTTTTTGATGATTGATAACATTTTAAAGCTCCTGTCGAACAATAAAAAATATAATTTGCTCCGAATATTTTATCACTTTTGCACTATCAAAGAGCAGATAATGCACGCTTGCATGTTGATATTTTTCGATAGCTTCTATCGCTAAAAGAGGTTAGCCTCGGCTATTTGTGAGATATTGCGTAGAAAAACATGTACTGCTGCATTATCCCCGCAAAACCCTTGTAGCGCTCGAACGGAAAACCGTTGGGATAATGCTCCTCCAGTATTCTGGAGATCCACACATCTATAGGGAATGCATCTATCCTGTGGTAGCCGAAGAGGCTTATGCAGTTTGCCACCTTTGTTCCCACACCGGTGAAGCCCTTCAGCACCTCCAGCAGGTCTTCATTTTCCGCAAAAAGCAGGCTGTCCAGGACAAAATCATACTCTCCTGCTATTTCCGATGCTGTCGCTTTTATGTATGGCGCCCTGTAGCCCAGAGAACAGCTCCGGAGTTCCTCCTCCGATGCGCCGGCAAGCTCATCAGGCGTCGGGAAAGCATAGTAATATCCGCCTTCCGCATTTTCATCCTCTATGCGCCGTCCGAACTTTCTGCAAATAGCCTCCACGCAGGACTTTATGGCCGGGATGTTCTTTCTCTGCGAGATTATAAAAGTGATAAGCATCTCCCAGGGGTCCTGCATAAGTATGCGTATGCCTCTGCCGTATTCTGCAGCTTCGGTAAGGAAAAGATCCTCCGGATCCACAGCTGACCGGTAATCGGCGTAGTCAGAAAACATGTCGAAATACCGTTTCCAGTAGCCGTTGTATTCGTATTCGCTGCACATAAGCTCAGCCCCGTAGATGCAGCCGTCGGCCTCCGGCTCGGCCCCTTCCGGCTCCCGCAGAAGCAGCAGCTGATCCATGGCCACCAGCTGCCACCAGCCGTCAGCCCTTTTGTTCATGCGGAAGACCTGGCCGCTTTTTGCTATTTTTTCTATGCAAAAGTCTTCGTTTGTAAGTATCATATCCGAACGTTTATTCCTTTCCGGCAATATTTATACGCTGAATTCAATAAAAATCTTGCGTGAAGCACTTTAATGGGCTAAACTAAACCCATATTTTTCGCAGGAACTATTCCTGCAGCCCAGAGGGAGCATACCATGAGCAGCATTATTATACCAGAAAACTACAAGTCCAAGCTAAACAATTACGAGACCCAGAAGGCTATCGGCCTTATTCACAATATTTTCGAACGGCATCTTAGCCAGGCGCTGAACATCACCCGAGTCTCCGCCCCGCTCTTCCTCGAAGCCGCCACCGGTCTGAACGACGACCTCAATGGCTACGAGCGCAAGGTGGATTTTGAGATCAAAGAGGACGGCCGCCACTGCCAGATAGTTCAGTCTCTGGCAAAGTGGAAGCGCCACGCCCTTAAGATCTACGATTTTTACGTTGGAAACGGCCTTTACACCGATATGAACGCTATCAGAAGAGATGAGGACCTGGACAATCTCCACTCCGTATATGTGGACCAGTGGGACTGGGAGAAGGTCATCCGTCCTGAGGACCGCAATTTCTACTATCTGCGCAACACCGTTGAGAAGATAGTCAACGCCATCTGCGACACCGAGCTGGAGCTCAGGGCTAAGTTCCCCCAGCTCAACGAGCTTACACCAAAGGACAGAAATGTGTTCTTTATAACTTCTCAGGAGCTGCTGGACATGTACCCGGATCTCACTCCAAAGGAAAGAGAAGGCGCCCTTGTAAAGGAGCACCACACCGTATTCCTGAGCAAGATAGGCGGAAAGCTCTCCAACGGCGAGCCCCACGACGGCAGAGCCCCGGACTACGACGACTGGGAGCTGAACGGCGACATTCTCTTCTACAACGAGATCCTGGACGATGTTATTGAGATCTCCTCCATGGGCATCCGCGTGTCACCCGAATCTCTTGACCGCCAGCTGACCCTGGCCGGCTGCGATGACCGCCGGGAGCTGCCCTTCCACAAGGTGCTGCTGGCAGGCGAGCTGCCCTACACCATAGGCGGAGGCATAGGCCAGAGCCGCCTTTGCATGCTGCTGATGGGCTGCGCTCACATCGGCGAGGTACAGTCCGCAGTGTGGGACGAGGAGACCAGACAGGCCTGCAGGGAAGCCGGCATCAATATTCTGTAGTTTGATTTTTCAAAAAGCTGTGGTATACTAACTGCAGCTTTTTTATTGCTTTTTTTGGACTGCGCCGGGAAGATCAATTCTCAGGCACAGCTCCCTCAGATAACGATGGCAAAACCAAATCTTCAGAAAACCGAAGCCTTCGGCATAAACTCCTTCATCCTGAGGCTGATGGCCATACTGGCCACCATTGCCTGCTATATCAGGGTGTATCTTGGCGTGGGACCGGAGTTCTTCGAGTACCTGAACTGGTTTGCCTTCCCGATCTTCGCCTTCCTGCTTGCCGAGGGATTCGAAAAGAGCTCGGACCGCTACCTGTACCTGCGAAGGATATTCATCTTCGCCATGATAAGCGAGATCCCCTTCAACTACATGGTCAGCGGCAGCTTCCTGAACACCGACAGCCAGAACGTGCTCTTTACCCTGCTGGCCGGAGGCATTTGCATCTACCTGGCCGAGACCGTAAGGCTGGAGACCAACAACCTCTTCATCACCATAGGCTCGGAGATACTGCTCTGCCTGCTGGCATGGCGCATCGGCGGCCTCCTGAGCCTCGAAATGTCCGGCTACGGCATACTGATAGTGATGGTATTCTACATTTCTGAGAAGATCACCTACCCGAAGCTCTTTATGGCAGTTTTCCTTGGCATCCTGAGCTTTTACATGAAGACCGATGCCCACATAATCATCAGCTTCTGGGGCATGAGCATAGCTCTGAACGAGATTTCCACCAGCATTCCCGCCATGATCGCCATATGGCTCTACAACGGCAAAAGAGGCCCCAACAGCAACAGCTTCAAGCTTATCTTCTACCTCTTCTATCCCATACTTCTGACCATAATTGCCATAATAAAACACAGCATTGCATAGGCACAGAGCATATATAGAGCATATATATTGACATCTCAAATACAGCCAGGTCGTTGCGGCCTGGCTCTTTATATGGTAAAATTAATTGTTAAAGAAATTTAGTACAGAAAGGAACCGTTATGAGCTACGAGATATTCGAAACTAAGGAGAGGATCATCGCCAGCAACGATGCAGTTGCCGAGCAGACCCGTGAGCTCCTTAGGAAAAACAAGACTTTCTTTATAAACCTGATGGGCTCTCCCGGCGCCGGCAAGACCAGCACCCTGCTCCACATCATCGACAGACTCGGAAAGAAGTACAAGATCGGTGTTATGGAGGCCGATGTCGAGTCCGATGTGGACGCAAAGACCATCTCCGACACCGGCGTCAAGGTGATCCAGCTCCACTCCGGCGGACTCTGCCACATGGACGCTGATATGACCAGCCGCGGCATGGAGCGCATGGGAATCGATGGTCTGGATCTGCTGATCATGGAGAACATAGGCAATCTGGTGTGCCCCGCAGAATTTGAAGTCGGAGCAGACCTGCGCCTGGTGGTGCTTTCCGTTCCCGAAGGCGACGACAAGCCTCTCAAGTACCCGCTGATGTTCACCATCGGTGACGTTATCCTGGTCAACAAGATCGACGCCGCCCCGGCTTTCGATTTCGACATTGAAGCCCTTAAGCCCCGCGTACTGGCCCTGAACCCCAAAGCGCTGTTCTTCCCGATCTCAGCCAAGACGCAGGAAGGCATAGACGAATTCTGCAGCTGGCTGGAGAAGACCATAGACGAAAGGAGAGCTGAATATGAGGCTGATTAAACTTGAAGAAAGCATAACCGAGTCCAACGACCGCGATGCGGATGCCCTCCGTCAGGAGATGAAGGAAAAAGGGACTCTCATGATAAACCTGATGAGCGCCGCAGGCTCCGGCAAGACCACCCTGCTCTCCCGCATCATCAAAGACATGACTGATACTAAGATAGGTGTTGTGGAAGCCGATATCGACTCCACCGTCGATGCAGAAACCATCGAAGCTCTGGGCGCCGTGGCCATTCAGGCTCACACCAATGGCATGTGCCACATGGACGCCGGAATGACCGCCAATGCGCTGCACGCCATGGGCTACGACGGACTGGATCTGGTGTTCCTGGAGAATGTGGGGAATCTTATCTGCCCCGCAGAATACGACACCGGCTCCGGAAGAAAGCTTATGATTACCTCAGTCCAGGAGGGCGATGACAAGCCTCTCAAGTACCCGCTCATGTTCATCGAGAGCGATGCTCTTGTAATAGCCAAGATAGATGCGATCTCCTATTTCAGTTTCGATATTGAAAAATTCAAGGAAAGAGTATATAACATAAATCCGAGGATCAAGATATTCCCTGTATCCGCAAAAACAGGAGAAGGCATGTCCGAGCTGGAAGAATGGCTCAGGCAGCAGGTCCGGGAATGGAGGAATTAAACTAAACTATGGCTAAGACTTACCCTATCGATATTGCAGGGCTCCACAGAGAACTGCCTATCTGCAAAATTACTGACGATCTTTACATCGGCGCATTCATCTGCTTCGGCGATGTTGAGCTTACTGTTGCCTGCGCAAGAGAGCTGCTGAAGCTGGTCCCCGCAGACAGCTACGACTACATCTTTACCGCTGAGGCCAAGAGCATTCCTCTTA
>JAFRWH010000143.1 GCA_017438085.1 Bacillota bacterium | reverse complement strand
GTAAAATAACCGATAAGGACTATGCTGCCGAGCTTGCCGAGATTGCAAAGGGAAAGCATTTTGAAAAGGTCGCGGTCTCAAAAAAAACTGTGACCGAGCAGCCTCCCCTGCCCTTCAACCTTGTAAAGCTTCAGACCTACTGCTCCAATAAATTCGGCTATGATCCGACAAAGACCCTTGAGATAACCCAGCGGCTTAGGGATGAACACAACGCCATAACATATAACCGCTCCGACTGCCAGTATCTTTCGGAGGAGCAGTACAAGGAATCCCCGGCAACCATACGAAGGATAATGGAAAACCTCTCAGAGGACCCTGCAGGCAGAGTTTTTGCAAGACTGCCCATAGATCCGAAGCTGCACAGCAAGGCATTCGATGACAAAAACATCACGGCCCATACAGCAATAATCCCCCAGAACAGAAAGGTGGACCCACAAAAACTCTCCGAAGAGGAACGCAATGTATACCTTGCCATAATAAAATACTTCATGGCCCAGTTCCTTCCGCCCGCGCAAAAGGAACGTACCCTGCTCGAGGCTGCCTTTGAGGATGGGCTCCTTAAGGCTGCATCAACAAAAATCGAAGCGCCGGGCTTCCTTCAGCTCATCCGCCCGGAGAAAGGTTCTGATGACGAAGAGGACGAAAACGAGCTGAGCAGCATCCCCGCAGGAACATATGAGGCAGACTGCGTGAATGCCTTCTTCGAGGAGAAGGAAACTAAAGCTCCGCCCCGCTATACGAAGGCGTCTCTTAATGAGGACATGACCCGGATAGCCAAATATGTCACAGATCCGGAGGCAAAGCGGCTGCTGCTTGCAAAGGATAAGGACAAAAAGGGAGAAAACGGAAGCATCGGCACCTCCGCCACAAGATCCGGCATTATAGATACCCTGGAGGAGCGCGGATACATTGAGACCAGAGGCAAGCAGATCCAGTCCACTGTCCTCGGTCGGGAGCTTTTCAGGGTGCTGCCCGAAGAACTTAAGAAGCCAGACATGACAGGCCTTTGGTGGGCTGTACAGGAAGAAATAAAGGAAGGCGAGGTCCCCTGGACCGCCCTCACAGACAACGTCCTTGAGATGATAAAGCGCGTCATAAAGGGCAGCTACCCAAAGGTGGACGCCTACCATGTTCCTGAAAGCATGAGAAGAGGCAGGCTCCTCCTTGGCCCCTGCCCCCGCTGCGGACGGGACGTTATATAAGGACAAAACGGCTTTGGCTGCAGTGGCTATAAAGATGGCTGCAGGTTTGTGATCTGGAAGACCGCCAAGTCCGGCATGATGAGCAGGATAGAAGTCACACCGGACATGGTCCACACTTTCCTGAGTTCTGAATGGATAGACGAGATAAGGACCGACCGCGATGGTAATAAAACAGCCACCGGCAAAAAGCGGACTAAGGACACCATCCTTGTAAAAAGGCTTTACTCCGAACAGAATAAAAAGAGCTACTCGGGCAGAATATATCTTGTGGATGACGGACCCGGCTCTGAACGGGGCGCCTTCTTCGGGCTGGAGGAGATCGTAAACGACCCTCCGAAATCCCTTGGAAAATGCCCCCGCTGCGGCAGAGATGTGATCGAGGGGAAAAACGGCTATGGCTGCAGCGGTTATGCTGAGGGCTGCAGATTCATCATCTGGAAGAAAGCCAAATCAGGGATGATGAGTAAGACCACCATTACAAAAGGACTGGTCAAAACTTTACTGAAGAGTCCCTGGATAGACGAGATCCGGACCGAACGCGATGGAACGCAGCATGCCACGGGAAGCAAGCGGACCGAGGCGACGGTTCACATTAAAAGGCTCTACTCTGCTGCAAAGGACCGTATATATACCGGAGATGTGTACCTTCGGGATGAGGGACCGGAATCGCAGTATGGAGCCTCCTTCGGGCTTGCAGAGCTTACGAATGACGGTCCGGAGGTCCTTGGGAAATGCCCGCGCTGCGGCAGCGATGTGGTGGAGGGAAACAAAGCATACAGCTGCACCGCATATCCCTCCTGCAGCTTTGCTATATGGAAAAAGCAGAAGCAGCGTTTTCTTGCAGATGTTGAATTCACTAAAACCGACGCAAAAAGATTCCTTGCAGGAAAGCCCACAAAGAAGAGTCATCTGATCGACAGGAAGGGTCAGGAATTCAAAGCGCAGATAATTATGGATGAACGCCCGGACAATCCCTACGGCCCCGCATTCAGAGTCTTAGAAGGAACGATAGAAGTTAAGGACGGAGATCCCTCTGCAATAAAAATCGATACAGTTTCACTGACCAGCGAACAGTCAGACGAAATCTAAGTGACGTTGGGAACGGTTTTCTTAGTCACATTACGTGAAAAGTCACCCATCCGGTACCCAAAAGCCCGGGAACGCCGCAAAAGCGCAAAAAACTCAAAACCCTGAAATCGTTGAGATTTC
Organism: Bacillota bacterium; assembly: GCA_017438085.1. The sequence continues at coordinate 2,032 of JAFRWH010000143.1, read as the reverse complement.
AGGGTTTTCTGGTGTGATTGCACCACACGAACGATACAACGCACCCTGTGTTTCAGTTGTTTTATCTGTTATACTTATCAAAAATATAAAACATCGCTTGAAATGGTTATTATTTCTGTCTGATTGCTATAAAGTCTTTAAGAATGTGATTGTTCGCATGATCTACATCCAGCCACATTGTTTCGAACTCATCAGCATTTACAAGTCTGATTTCGTCATAGTAAGGATCATACGCAACTATCGTATGATGTTCCGGATTGTTTTCATCATTGGAAAGATAATATCCCAAAATAACATACCAGTGGGCATAGTTATACATAGTCTCTGCCATTATATAATAGCCATCTTCCATATATTGAAAGAGTCTTTTAACTGTAATGTCCGGGTTATCACAACCGAGGATAACATCGAGTGTCTGAGGAAAGATGTTGATCGATTTATAGTCTTTCGAATAGTAAGGGCCTGGGGACATATTAAACTTCTCTATCAGATAATCTTCTGTCCAGCTTACATCTGTGCCGGAAAGAAGGCTTCTGATACAAGCGATAGAACATGACCAGTCTCTCTCCTGCCTGAACATTTTTGGCGGAACATTAGAAATGCAATGATCCGGATACAGATTTCGGTTTTCCCCAAAGTATTCGTTATTTCTTCTCATCTTTTTTTTCCTTTGGTTTCTTTGTTATAAGCTTAAATATGCCATAGCAGGCCAGAACAATGGCTATTGCTATAAAGTAATTATAATCCTTATATGCAGTTTCTCCATCTGCTCTGCTTCTGGAGTCCACCAGTCTTTGCTCCGCGCGTCCGGCCTACACCTTCTGTCAGCTGATATACGATTTTGTCAAAGTCTTTGATGCCGGAGCTGCTCTGGATCTGTAATTCATCCAGGCACAACGGAAGGCTGTTCAGAAATCCGGCAAACAGCTCCTGGCCTACTGCGGTGCTGTTGAATGTGGCTATGTACTCACCCAGCTTCGGAGATGCCCACACGCTTGCAGCGATCTTCAGGCCAACAGTCTTTCCCACTTCTGTACTTCCCCAGGCATGAAGGAAGAATGGCAGCAGTCCACATGGCTCTACAAGTACGCTGGCAAACGATGCAGCCAGGAACACTCTCCCAGCTCCACGCTCTGACCGGAGCTGCTTCATAGACTGAATCCAAGCATCACGATCCCCGGAGCTTTTGACCGCGTTAAACACATGTCTGAAGCTGGCTTCTCCATCAAAGATCAAATCATCCACATAAGGAGAGAAAGCATTCTGGTCAGTCCATCCAAGACGGCTAACAGACCTTTGCTCCGGTATGCTGTCATAGTCCTCTGATGCCAGGTAATTAAATTGCTCCATATCCAGCAAGTATGTAGATAGCAGCTTTGAGTTCTCACTATTGACCATGATTCCATAAGCAGCCAGCTGAAGAATCTGGGTACTGGATGCCAGTTCAGCCTTGCCTACTATGATGCTTCGCCAACACTCACCCTTGCGGAAAGCAATCTCCAGCTTCTCTTCCCCGGTATCAATATTTATGAGCCTCTTGACCGGAATAATTGGATGAAGGCAGATATACTGCTCCGTACCAAAACGATTAAACCGGATTCCATTATCATCGCAGATATACTTTCCACCAGTACGCAGCTCCAACGTCTGTCCGGAAAAACTGGTGAAGCCTGTTGTGCTATCCGGATCCAATGCTGTTATATGTTTACCCTGACAATATGCACTCCAGAGCGACATAAAAGCGCGGATCCCTTTGCTGGCAGCATCAGATTTCATCAGCTCCATCATCTGCCGTTGTGCAAACGGATCATTCTGAAGTCCAGCCAGGAGATCATAGGGCTTGCTTGTTTCCAGGTACTCTGCACTTGTGAAGTCTGGCTTAACGATTTCCGACTCCACAGTTTCAATGCGTTCACCCTTGGCAGCTTTGCTTTTTTTTCGCCCAATTCCTTCAATCATGGCATCGGTTGCATCTCCGACGTCTTCCAACTCATCATCTGAAAGATTGTCCAGGATCCCAGCCATGTAATTC
>JAFRWH010000142.1 GCA_017438085.1 Bacillota bacterium | reverse complement strand
CATAAGAGAAGGTGGCATAATCAAGCCCGGATACAGCGCGGAGCTGGACGAAATCAAATTTTCCGCAAAGGATGCTCAGGAATGGATCGCAGGCCTTGAAGCCAAGGAAAAGGAGCGCACAGGCATAAAGACCCTCCGACTGGGCTACAACAAGGTCTTCGGCTATTATATCGAGGTCTCGAATTCCTTTAAGGATCAGGTACCGGAGGATTATATCAGAAAGCAGACTCTGGTGAACGGAGAGCGCTTCGTAACCCCGGAGATGAAGGAAAAAGAGAATATTGTTATAAACGCCCAGAGCAGGACTAACGACCTGGAATACCGGCTGTTTACGGCGCTCAGGCTGAAGTCCATGGAGCTTTCATCGGAGATACAGGCGAGCTCGCATGCCATTGCAGCGCTTGATGTGCTCTGCAGTTTTGCAGAAAGCTCTGTAAAGCTTGGTTATGTAAAGCCTGCGGTCAACGGGGGCGATAAGATCGTTATAAAAAAAGGACGCCATCCGGTCATCGAAAACACCATTAGAGACGGCATTTTCGTTTCCAACGACCTATATATCGACCGCGACGAGTGCTCCATGCTTCTTATAACCGGTCCTAACATGTCCGGTAAATCCACATATATGAGGCAGTTGGCTCTGATAGTACTGATGGCTCAGGCAGGCTGCTTCGTGCCTGCGGAAGAAGCAGAGATAGGCATCTGCGACCGCATATATACCCGTATCGGGGCATCGGACAACATAGCAATGGGCCAGTCCACTTTCTTCGTGGAGATGTCCGAACTTGCTTATATTCTTAACACCGCAGGTCCAAAAAGCCTTGTCATTCTCGATGAAATAGGGCGGGGCACCTCCACCTGGGACGGGCTTTCCATAGCCTGGGCAGTTGTAGATTACCTGACAAGACCGGGAAAACAGGTTCGCACTCTTTTTGCGACTCATTACCATGAGCTCACGGTGCTTTCAGAGAGCGTGCATGGCGTAAAGAACCTTAATGTGGATGTCTCCGAGAGCAAGGGCAGCATCGTGTTCCTTCATAAAATAGTTGAAGGCAGCGCTTCAAGAAGCTACGGCATCCATGTGGCAAAGCTGGCAGGAGTGCCTAACGAGGTGCTTCAGACCGCCGAAGACCGGCTTCAGATGCTTGAATCGGGCGATCAGCCGGCGCTGAAGCTTCACGAGGCAGCAGACAGCTACGGACAACAGCTTTCAATGTTTGCAACTGCGCCTGCAGAGCCTGATGAGAAGCAGAAAAAACAGATAGTAAAGGATTCAGAACTGGCAAAGAAGATAGCCGGAATAGATCTGATGAACATAACTCCTTCCGGCGCCATAAGGGAGCTGGAAGAACTCAAAAAACTTGTGGATTAAACTATGTACGACAAGATAAGAGCCCTCCCGAAGGATATCGCTGACAAGATAGCCGCGGGAGAGGTGGTGGAAAGGCCTCTTTCCATCGTTAAAGAACTGATAGAAAACTCAATAGATGCCGGAGCTTCCAGCATCATAGTTGAAATAAAAAAGGGCGGCAAGGAATACATAAGGGTCACTGACAACGGCTGCGGCATACATAAAGACCAGCTGGCTCTGGCCTTCATGCGCTATGCCACTTCGAAGATCTTCACCGACGAAGATCTTAATGCCATACAGAGCCTTGGTTTCAGGGGCGAAGCTCTTGCCAGTATCGCAGCTGTTTCCAAGATCGAGCTCGTCACCAAGACCGCAGATGAAAGCGCAGGAAGCCGAATAGTTGTGGAGGGCGGAGATATAGCCGAGATAAGCGATGCGGCATGCCAGGACGGCACGACCATCGTTGTCAGAGATCTTTTCTACAACATCCCTGCCAGAAAGAAGTTCCTGAAGCCGGACAATGCAGAAAGCTCGCTGGTCAGCGATTATGTGTCAAAAATGGCCATCGCTTATCCCCACATCCGCTTCAGACTTGTAAACAACGGCACTATCCTGTATTCCACACTGGGCAATAACTCGCTTAAACAGGCCATAATGACTGTTTACAGCCCGGATATCACAAAAAAGATCATTCCCGTGGAGTATACATCCGGAAATCTGAAGCTCAGCGGCTATGTTTCAGCGCCTTCGGAGTGCAGAAACAACAGAAGATACCAGATATTCTTCGTGAACGGCCGCCTGGTAAAAAGTCCTCTGATAGAAAAAGCACTGGATGAGGCCTATAGAGACAAGGTATTTGACGGTAAATACCCTGCGGCATTTCTGTTTCTGGAGGAGGATCCGTCAAAACTGGATGTGAATATCCATCCAAGCAAGACAGAGATACGTTTTTTTGAAGAGGATACAGTCAGGGATTTTGTTATAAGGTCGGTAAGACGCGCTCTGCTGGATCCGGGTGTCAGCAATGTTATACCGAAAATTCCGGAGAACTCTGCTGAAGCTGAAGTAAAGCCCTTTGAAAGCAAAGTGGTTGACGATAAAAATATTTCGTCGACTGATCATTTAGATGAGGGGCAGTCCATTGTTTACGGGACCAGCCAGAGCAATACGCACGGAGTAAGCTATGTCTCAGTCAGTGAAGAGCCTGATGATGCTCCGTTTTTTGCAGATCTTAGAGCTGAAAGGACTGAAGAGCAGCAGAGCTTCCAGGTTCAGGAGCAGATAATCGAAGAAAAAGCCGGTAACAGGCTGCTTTTCTCAGCTCTGAAGATAATCGGATCAGTCTTTGACACTTATATAATCGCAAAGGATGACGATTATCTCTACATTGTTGATCAGCATGCCGCGCACGAAAGGGTGCTTTTTGAAAAGCTGCGGGAACGTTTCAATAGGAGAGATCCCGAGAGCCAGATGCTGCTGGCGCCTTATGTGATGCACCTCAGCGCCGCTGCAAAGCTTGCCGCAATGGATCTTCTTCCGTCTCTTTCCATACTGGGCTATGAGATAGAAGACTTCGGGACAGCTGAACTCATAGTCAAGGCAGTGCCTTCCTGCATGTCCATGTCAGAAGCGGAGGCCTTTCTTGAAAGCTTCCTCGAGGATGAAAAGATGAGCCCCGAAAAGTTCAGCCTTAAGCGGGATGAGATCATCTCCAACTCCTGCAAGGCTGCTATAAAAGGCGGTGACAGGATATCAGATGTGGAAGCAGAGGATCTCTTCCGCCAGCTGGACAGCTGCGAAAATCCATACAACTGTCCTCACGGAAGACCCACATATATAAGATATTCACAGTACAACCTGGAAAGACTTTTCCTGAGAAAGTAGGACGCTATGATCTACCTGATACGTCACGGCCAGACCGAGCTCAACAGCAGGGGACTGATGCAGGGCAGGGGAAGCAATGCTCCCTTGAACGACAAAGGAATAATACAGGCAGAAACTGCCGCAGAGTGGTTCAGAGAGCGGGGCATCAGCTTTTCGAGGGTCTATTCCAGCCCCCTTATAAGGGCTGTGGAGACTGCAAGGATAGCTGCAGGACTGGATGATGCATCTTCCATAATCCCCGATGATCGCCTGCTTGAGATGGACTACGGTCCTTACGAAAGCATAGACCTCAAACAGCCTCTACCGGAGGATCTGAGAGTGTTTTTCAGTGATTTCGTACATAATCCCGCTCCTGAGGGTATGGAAACTCTGGCATCCATAGTAGCCCGTTCCGGAGATTTCCTTGAAGAGATCAAAAGCTACGGGCTTAAGGAAAATGTACTCGTATCGACCCATGCTATTGCCATGAAAGGTCTCATCGAATACCTCACACCGGAATCTGAAGGAAGCTGGTGGAGCAGATTCATAGGAAACTGTGCCATTTTCTCTTCTGAGGTATCTGAAGACGGAGCCCTGGGCACTGCCACAGAGCTTTATAATCCGCCGAGAGAAAAGAAATAAAACAATGACAGATACAGTCTTTATCTGCGGCCCTACAGCCGTGGGAAAAACTGAATATGCGATCAGACTGGCAAATGAGCTTGATGGCGTGATAGTTTCAGCAGATTCCATGCAGATATACAAATACATGGATATAGGCAGCGCAAAGCCTACTCCTGAAGAACGCAGGCAAGCCCGTCACTGGCTGGTTGATGAAATAGATCCAAGAACTCCTTTCAATGTTTTTGAGTTTCAGAAGCTGGCCAAAACATATATTAACGACATCGCATCCCGCGGAAAACTCCCAATAGTGTCAGGCGGGACAGGGCTTTATATCAGCAGCCTTGTATATGACATGGACTTTTCAGCGCCGGAAGGCGACGACTCTTACAGGCAGAAGCTGTGGGAGGAGTCCGGACATAGCCCTGAGAGGCTCTGGGAGCGCCTCAGAAGCCTCGACAGTGCCGCAGCCGATGAAATACACCAAAACAATGTAAAACGCGTCCTGAGGGCAATAGAACGCCTTGAAAAGGGTGAAGAAAATCTGGCCTCTTTTGAGAAGATGCGTAAGCCATCCACAGAGATCCGTCCCATACTTATAAGCCTCGAGCGCGACAGAGCAGAGCTTTACAGCAGAATAGATCTGAGGGTGGACAAGCTTTTCGCTGCAGGGCTCGAACAGGAGGTCCGGGATCTTATGGACATGGGCTTTACGGAAGCCGATGTGGCCATGAAAGGCATAGGATATAAAGAGATCATCCACGCCCTGAGCCTTGACCTTCCTGCAGAAAGCGCTGCTGATGAGATCAAACAAAGCAGCCGCCGCTACGCAAAAAGGCAGCTGACCTGGCTCAGGCATCAGTACCCCGGAATGCACTGGGTCACTCTTAAGGGCTTCGGATTCAACGAAGACGCATACCAGACAATAATAGAAATAATCCGCAGTGAATTGAAAGATCCTCAAACAGGAGCTGATGACTATGGCGCGTGAGCGTATCAGGATCCACAACAAATCGGACAAGCCCGACAATGTTGTGGAAAGGGAAAACCAGATTATCGAAGAGTGCGAACGAATAGAACAGGAGCTTCCCAGCTGGCTGAGAGGCTATTTCAACTATCTCAGAAATAATGATCTTCCCATGACAAGGCTTTCATATCTGAGAGAGATACGTTTTTATTTCAGGTACCTGCTTTCAGAGACCTCGCTTCAGGATAAGTATTCCTCCATAAAGGAATTCCAGCCTGAAGATTTCGATGAGATCACATCTCAGGATGTGAACATGTTCATCGATTACTGCAGACGCTATAAGGTCGACTCCAAAAATGGGGACAGCAAGATCGTTTTTGAAAACAGAAATGCCGCATTGAGCCATAAAAAGTCTGCAGTTTCGGTGTTTTTCAAATACCTCTACAGAGATGGCTTCGTTCAGAAGAACATAACGGACGGCTTCGATCCCATACGCATGCCAAAGCCCGGCGAACGGGAGATAAAAGCCCTTCAGGACGATGAAGTCATGCGCATGCTCGATGCCGTAAGCACCGGAGACGGACTTACGGACAAGGAAAAGGAATACTGGGAGAAAACAAAATACAGAGACAAGCTGATCCTCCTTATACTGGTAACCTACGGCCTCAGACTTTCAGAGCTCCAGCAGCTGAACATCAGCTCCTTCAACTTCAGCCGCGGAGAGTTCAAGATCTACAGGAAGAGGGGAAAGGAATCCCTTATGCCTGTCAATAACACCATAACCCAGGCTTTCAGCGACTATGTGAATCTGGAGAGACCATCGGAAGATGCACTCAGCGACGAAAATAAAGATGCTCTTCTTCTGAGCCTTCAGGGCAGCAGACTTACTGACCGCCAGATCAGACAGATAGTCAAGAAATATACTTCCATATCCATGGGAACCAGCCGCAGCAAGGGTTACAGCCCTCACAAGCTCAGAGCCACTGCGGCCACATCTCTGATCGGACGAGGCAATTCCATCTATGATGTCCAGGAACTTCTCGATCACGATAATGTAACCACAACTCAGTTATATGCAGCTCACAAGCTCAATACAAAACGCAAGCTTATAAAGGAATTTGAGTGGGGCGAAGATCTTGAGGGATACGATAAAAATGCCGCAATGAATGCGGTCGATTCTCAGGAAACCGAAAATAATCAATAGCTTTTTACAGGAATTAGTGCAATAATATTGACTTGAAAATATAACTGTTAGACTGGAGATATTGTTTTGTTAAAAAGAAAGCCTGTAAACATCCTGGATCCTAATCTGGAGCCCAGGAGGCTCATCTTCATGCTGGTCTGGCCAACCATCATTGAAGAATTCATGAGCATACTCGTAAACTACGTCGATACCGCAATGGTAGGCTCACTGGGCGTCTATGCCACTGCTTCCGTTGCAGTAAGCTCGCCTATAGTTGGAATGACTGTCGGCATCATGATGGGCCTTGCATCCGGATTCGGTATCACTTTCTCCCGAATGATAGGAGAAGGCCGCAAGAATGATGCGCTGAGAGTAATGCAGCAGTCCATTTACTATGCGCTTGTGGTCGGAGGTCTGATGACCTTCCTCTTTGTTGTAGTATTCCCGGGGAATCTGCCGCGCTGGATGAATGCTAAGCCCGATATCTGGGAAACCTCAGGTCAGTACATCCGCTGGTTCGGATATTCGAGAATTTTCCTCGTGATAAATATACTTTGCAGCCAGTTCCTAAGAGGACAGGGCGACACGAGGACACCTATGATAGCAAATCTGAGCTCTAATATCAGCAATGCTATCATGAACTTCATCTTCATTTTCCCGACAAGGCAGATCACCGTATTCGGACTGAGCTTCACCATGTTCGGCCTCGGAAAGGGCGTTGCAGGCGCAGCAATGGCTACATCTCTTGCAAATCTGATCGCCTGCAGCATCAGCGTTACGAGGATATTCAGCCCCCATAACATCGTTCAGTTCAGCTTCAAAGGAATGGAGAAGCCCAACTTTAATTTGTACAAGCTGATCTTCAGCATGGGCATCCCAGTTGCTCTTGAGCGCAGCGTCACAAGCTTCGGCATGATGATGTGCAGCAGACTGCTGGCTGGGATCTCCAATCAGGTGGTTGCGGCTCACAGCCTTGCAAACACCGCTGAATCCATCTGCTACATGTCTGTTATGGGCTTTGGTATGGCGGCATCAACCATAGTTGCTCAGTGGCTTGGCGCAGGCGATCATGACAGAGCAATGATGCTTTCGACTAAGTGTCTTAAGTACGCTGCTATTGTAAGTACCTGCGCAACTATAGTGCTTTTCGTCGGCGCTCCTTTTATACTCGACATATTCACGAACGATTCGGAGGTTATCTGGTGAGAGTTATGAAGGAACATCTTTTAAGCGTGCAAGACCTGCACACAT
>JAFRWH010000141.1 GCA_017438085.1 Bacillota bacterium | reverse complement strand
GCCATCATGGGCACCAGTATGATTATAAATATCTGACGGAAGGTGTGGAGCAGTCCCACTATGGCGCTAACCGCTCCATAATCTGCTGAAAGTATGGTAAGATCCGTTATCCCGCCGGGAGCGATGGAGAAGAAACAGGTTATGATATCGTAATCCGTAAGCTTGTAGTGTATTATGCCAAGCGCTGATGTCTCAAAAAGAAGCAGGAGTATCATAACTATGAAGACCTTCCACAGGTTTTTAAACTTCGCAAGGGTCTTTTTGTTTATCCTGCTGCCCACGACCACGCCTGCCAGTATCTGTACAGCATATTTGAGCCAGCTGAAGACCTCTGCGCGCCCTGTGAAGATGCTGAAAGCGGCAACAGAAACCATAGCTCCCAGCATGGCTCCCGCAGGGACCTTCAGTTTTGTGAAAACATACATGCCAAGCACCGCAACAGCCAGTGTCAGCGCTATGTTGATGTAGTTCATTAAAGCAGACTCCTTATAAAAAGGGGCAGCCATAAGCTGCCTTTATTTCTTTTTCAGATGGTAGTGATGGTGCGCATGATGCATGCTGGGCACCTTGCCCTCAGCGAACTTCATAAGCGCTTCAAACGCCTCATCGCTGATGTCGTGCTCTATCTTGCAGGCATCCTCGCAGGCCAGCTCCTCCTCCACGCCCATGTACATGAGCAGGCTGGTGAGGGCTTGATGGCGGTCGTAGGTCTTTTTAGCCACAGCAAGTCCTGATTCAGTCAGGTGTATCTCGCCGTTGGTTTCCATGGTGATCATCCCGCCTTCCTTAAGGCGCTTGACCGCATAGGAAACACTGGGCTTGGTCACCCCAAGACCCGTCGCCACATCTATTGAACGAATGTAGCCCTTCTCAATCTGAAGGGTGTACATCATCTTCAGGTAATCTTCGGAAGAATCTCTGATAGCCATTATTTCAGTATCCTCTCTGCCAGAGCCTGGCCGGTGGGAGTGGCTGCGATGCCGCCCTTTGCGGTCTCTCTGAACCTGGAATTCATCTCAAGCCCCACATCGTACATGGCTTCAACTACTTCGTCAAAGGGGACTATGCTTTCGATCCCGGCCAGCGCGAGGTCTGCGGAGAGCATGGCATTGACCGCTCCGGAGGCGTTTCTCTTGGCGCAGGGGGATTCGACCAGACCCGCTATTGGATCGCATATGAGGCCCATGATGTTTTTCAGCGCGATGGCTGCGGCATCGAGCGCCTGTCTGGGGCTGCCTCCTGCCATCTCCACAAGGGCTGCTGCCGCCATAGCGCTGGCGCTGCCGCATTCAGCCTGACAGCCGCCTTCGGCTCCGGATACTGTGGCGTTAGTAACTATTATCTTGCCTATGGCTCCGGCCGTCAGGACTGCATGGATCGCTTCTTCATCTCCGAGCCCGAGTCTCTCTGCCGCGGTGCTCAGGGCTGCAGGCATGATTCCGCAGGATCCTGCAGTCGGTGCAGCGCAAATCCTTCCCATGGCTGCATTGTGCTGAGAGCAGGCCATGGCTCTTTGCATCGCTGTATTGGCAGCGCTGCCCAGCAGGGTCTTTTCGCCATCCATAAGGCTGAGTTTTTTAGCTTCCCCGCCTATGAGTCCGCCCATGGTTGGCCTGCCTTCGATATCGGCAAAGGAACCCTTCATGGTCTCCCATGCCTGGGCGGTCTTATCCAGTATGTCGTCTCTGTCCGCTCCGGTGCTTTCCATCTCATCAAGTACCGCTATCTCCCAGATGGGGAGCTTTGTTTCCTGGCAGAGCTTCAGAAGCTCGTTTCCGTTGTTGAACATTTCTTCTCCTTACTCGTTTACGGGCATATAGCAGATGATCTTTTTTACGTGGGGCAAGGCTCTGAGCCGGGCAAGATCCTGCT
>JAFRWH010000140.1 GCA_017438085.1 Bacillota bacterium | reverse complement strand
TTCGAGTCCCAGACATTTCTATGCATAACAAAAGCAGACCCTCTGAAGGGGTCTGCTTTTGTTATGGCGGAGAGCATGGGACTCGAACCCACGGGGCCTTTCAGCCTTACTCGCTTTCCAGGCGAGCTCCTTAGCCACTCGGTCAACTCTCCGTGCTAAGTTTGTATGTCTTATGAACAAGCTTTATTACTATACAATACACTCTGATAAAAATCAAGCAGAATTTTATGGATTTTTGAGCATTTAGCAAGCATAATGTATAGAGTAAAGGAGAAGGGCAATATGGACGATCTGGCAGTAAGAATCGCATATAAGGCAGCAGATCTTGGGGGTAGGGTTTACTACGTGGGCGGCTGCGTAAGGGACCGCCTGCGGGGAGCTGCGGAAGGCATCCCCGATGTGGATATAGAGGTCCACGGACTGGAGCCGGAGGCCCTTTTTGAGCTGCTCGCAGAGTTCGGAGAGCCCCTATCCATCGGCTCCTCCTTTGGCATCTACTCCCTCAAGGGGCATGACATCGACATCGCCCTGCCAAGGAAGGAGCGGGCTACGGGAATGGGTCACAGGGACTTTGAGGTTTTTGTGGACCCCTTCATCGGACCCTTGGAGGCCGCGCGGCGCAGGGATTTTACCGTCAACGCCCTTATGGAGGACGTGCTGACCGGGGAGATATTGGACTTTTTCGGCGGACGGGAGGATCTTAAGAACAGCATCCTTCGTCATGTGGACGACGATCACTTCGCAGAGGACCCTCTCAGGGTGCTCCGGGCAGCCCAGTTTGCCGCAAGATTCGGCTTTTCTGTGGCGCCGGAGACCATAGCCCTCTGCAAAACCATAGACCTGTCCACCCTCAGCAGCGAGCGGGTGGAGGCTGAATATAAAAAGGCCATGCTGAAGGCTGAAACGCCCTCGGTGTTTTTTGAGGTGCTTCGGGAGATGGATCAGCTGGAGACCTGGTTTTCGGAGGTCCGGTCCCTTATCGGCGTTGAGCAGGATCCGCTTTTCCACCCGGAGGGCGACGTGTGGGTCCACAGCATGGAGGTGCTGGACAGGGCTGCCGGCTTCAGGGACAAGGTATCCGATCCCTACAGCTTCATGCTGCTGGCTCTGACACACGATTTCGGAAAAATCGTCACCACGGAGGTGGTCAACGGCCGCATTCACGCCTATGGTCACGAGACCATGGGAGAGCCTGTCATAAGTGCCTTCCTGGACCGTATAGTCCACGATAGATCAGTCAAAGCCTATGTGCTGAACATGGTTCCGCTGCACATGAGGCCCAATGTTGCAGCCTACAGCAAACCTCCGCTTAAGTCTACCAACAAGCTGTTCGACGAGGCTCAGGAGCCGGAGGACCTGGTGTACTTTGCCATGAGCGACAAGCCCGTGCTGTCCGGTACGGAAGAATTCAGCGGTGACAGCGCCTTTCTTTTCGAGAGGCTGGCAGCGTATAAGGAGCTGATGGCTAAGCCCTTTGTGCAGGGCCGGGACCTGATTGAGGCCGGACTTGAGCCCGGCGAAGATTTCAGAGAGATACTGGAGCATGCCCACAAGCTGAGGCTGGCAGTCATAGAAAAGGAATCCGCCCTGAAGCAGACGCTGGCCTTTGCGAGGACCTTGAGGAAGAAGAATGCGTCGGCAGCCATGCACAAGGCTGCAGAAGAATCGAAAGAATAGTACAGGAAAGGCTCGGAATACATGGATAAAAGCCCGAAAAAGCTTGGAATATACGTACACATACCGTTTTGCATAAGAAAGTGCAATTATTGCGACTTTATCAGCTATCCGATAGGGAATGGCGCCGCGGAGAAGCTTCCGTGCGGAGATATCACCGGGTATTTCAAGACCCTGGAACAGGAAACCAGAGCCCTTTCCGGCATCTATATGAACTGGGATAAGTCAAGCTGCAGCGGCAATTATGAGATCGACAGCGTATTCTTCGGAGGCGGAACGCCCAGCGCGGTCGACCCTGATCTTATCTGCCGCCAGCTGGACTGGGTCTGCTGTCTTTTCAATGTGATCCCCGGCGCGGAGATCAGCCTTGAGGCGAATCCGGGGACCCTGAGCGAAGAAAAGTTCAGGGCTTACAGACTGGCTTATTTCAACCGCATCAGCCTTGGCGTGCAGAGTCTGGATGACAAAGTCCTTAAGATAATGGGGCGCATCCACGATGCAAAGGAAGCGGAGCGCAGCTTCCGCATGGCGAGGAAGTATTTCGACAATATCAATATAGATCTGATGATGGGAGTGCCCGGACAGACGGTCGGAAGCTGGCTGGACAGCCTTAAGCGGGTTCTGGACTGGGAGCCCGAGCACCTGTCCTTCTACAGTCTGCAGCTGGAGGAGGGGACGCCCTTCTACAGGGACTACCGGGAGGGAAGACTGGAGCTTCCTGCCTGGGAGGAAAACAGGGAAATGTACCACAGAGGCCTGGAGCTCATAAAGGCTGCCGGCTACAACCACTACGAGGTGAGCAACGCCGCAAAGCCGGGCTTTGAGTGCCGTCACAATCTTAAGTACTGGAATATGGAAGAATATCTGGGCCTGGGGCTGGCCGCCCACTCCTTTATGGACGGGAAGCGCTTCGAGGCCTGGGAGTTTTTCGAGGAGGCGGGGATGAAGTACCCTCCGGATGGCTCCGGAAGGCTCTCAGCGGCTTGCAGAGAGCATTTTGCGAAGCTTTTGGGAAATATATCAGCGGAGGACGAAAACGAGCTGAAAGGCGATTTTATATTCACTCAGCTCAGGCTGATCGAAGGGCTGGATATCGCGCTGTACCGGAGCCTGTTCGGAACGGAGTTTGAAGATGATTTCGCTCCGGTGCTGCAGGAGCTCCTGGATGAAGGGCTGCTTGAATCCATCTCTTCGAAGAAAATTTCTGCCGTTCAGGCTCCCGGCATCAGAACGTCCTCCCGGATAGCTTTCACACCTGAAGGGCTGGATAAGACCAATATAGTTATGGAAAGGCTGCTGAACATCCTTTAGAAAGACACGGGATCCGGAATAGCATCCCGACATGGATACATCCCGCAGTTTGCAAAAACTCAAGCTATGCTTGAGTTTTTTATTGAATGCTCAAGCCCTGCCCGCTACAATATAATTGGGACGTCCTCTATCATATTGGTGTAAGGAGGACGGAGCAATGAAAACTCAGAAAATACTTAACACCAGGTACTACCTGATCTATGGCCGGCTGATCGGTAAGCGGGAACAATGCGAAGATCGTCGCTGTAAAGAATGGCTTTATAAGGACGGTCAATGGGTACCGGATAAAAACTATGTGATAATGGATCATCTTGTAGGTTTTGATCCTTCGGAGCCGCCGGATTCTCCATACCGGATCGGGAGCACATCTGTGCTTATGGAAATGGATGAGATAACGGAATCAGAGGCTCTGTCGATGATATTAAAGGAG
>JAFRWH010000139.1 GCA_017438085.1 Bacillota bacterium | reverse complement strand
TTTCGCTTCAAGTCCGTTTTCGTAAGCATCGATAACGGGCTGGAGGCCAACGTTAATGCACTCCTGCCGGACCTGATTATAGAGACCCCAGTCTTTCAGAGAGGCCGGTTGCTCTAACAGGTACTGGCAGAACGACGTTTCTTGCTCTACCCAGTCATCCGTATCAGAACAGGGATCCCTTCTAAGAAGGTCATTGAATTCCTGTTCTGCGTCAAGTGCTTTCTGGTATTTCTCCTGGAAATCCTCAAAAGCGCTGATTGTGTCTGTGTTTTTGCTCAATGCGCGAATAGCCGCCAGACCGCCGGGGAAGGACTCCACCTGCTTGCGGTACTCGTTCGCAGCAGCGACTGCTACCTCATAATCCTTCTGCGTTGGAAGATCTTTTAGAACCTTCTTGGCATCATCAGACAGTGATTGATACATCCCGGCCAGACTCTGCTTTCTGTTTTGATAGGCCATCACTTCCTGGAGCTTTTCCGGAATCATCTCATATGTAAGCGCCTGCAATGCATAGGCCTGAAGCTCTGACACAACAGCTGCCATTGCACTTGCTTTGCCAAAGAATTTCTTTCCGGCAGCATCATGCTTTGCCTGATACTCCGCCATATTTTGTGTCAGGAAGTCCTGTCTCCAAACGCCAAGGAGCCTTCTTTCTTCCTCCTGAAGGGCACGCTCAGCATCGAAATACGCCTCTATCTCTGCCTGGTTTTTCTCAAGCAGATCAAACAGTGCAGGTTCTGCATCCTTACGCTCATAATAGAACTGTACAACCCGGTTCAGCCGCGCATAGTCACTCTTGCTGATCGGAGGATCCATTTGTAGTAATCCGGCCACCTTTTCAGATGCCGTCTTTACAGCCTTCAGCGCATCGCGGTACATCATAGAATCTCTGCGCATCGCGCTGCGAACGTCCGCACCGTAGGATGTAAGCCCCACGCCGACTAACGGATGATTCTTGATATCACCTACAGCATCTCCCGCAGCTGATAGCTGACCGAGAAGCGGCAGATGTCTTTGAATCTGGGCGCGGGAAAGTTGGCCCGCTTCGTAAGGATCAAAGCGAACCATCTTTTCTTCATCACGCACGGTTTCATAGAGATCGATTAGATCACGGAGGCTGTACCCGCCATTATGGACAGTATGAAGATGCTTTGCATAGCCATCCAGCTTTGCCCGGCTGGCAGCTGCATTCTTCAACTGTTCCTCATATTCCGTCTTGTGAGAAGGATGCTTTACCGCAAGTGCTTTTTCAAGCTGTGTAAGCACCTGCTTTTTGTTTGCCTTATCAGAGTGAAGCTCAAGACAAAAGTCTCCTATGCCGAGAGAAGAAAGTCTCCTCTGTACAACCGAAAGGGCCGCCATCTTCTCAGCGACAAACAGGACTTTTTTACCCTGGGCCATGAGATTGGCAATCATTCCGGTGATCGTCTGAGACTTACCGGTTCCGGGAGGGCCGTGAAGTACAAAGGTGGAGCCATGCGCAGCCATCTTGATTGCCTGGAGCTGTGTGGCGTCTACGGTAATGGGCAAGTAGGTCTGTTCATCGTCAAGGTCCTCCGTTGCAGAAATATCCCAGTCCACATGCCCTTTCATCAGGCTGCGTACCACCTTGCTGTTATCTAGCATTTCACCGGCAGTATGGATATCGTTCCACATGGCAAACTGTGCGAAGCTGAAGTTGCCGATGACGCAGGACTCAACAACATCCCATCCCTTCAGAGTATAGAGAGCCCCTCTTACAATAGCGAAGGCTCTCTTTATATCGACGCCGTGCGTATCCATGGGAAGCGGATCCAAGCCCGGAATCTCCAGGTTATAGTTCTGCTTCAGCATCTCAAGAAGGGTGGTATTGAAATGCGGTTCTTCGTCACGGGCATGGAGGCCATAGCCCTGATTGGCAGATTTACGGATAATCTCAATCGGGAGGAGGATAAGCGGAGCATAGCTCGGTGTTTCACTCTCTGGATCGGCAAACCAGCGCATAAGTCCGATAGCAAGATAAAGGCTGCTGACGCCGTTTTCCTGCTGAGAGGACCTGGCTGCACGGTAGATCGTGGTAAGTTCGCGATCCAGCTGCTTCTCGCCGCAGTATGTATACAGACGGTGGTTCCGGAACTCCTGGCGGAATTTCTCGTTGAAATCGAAGTCGGCGCTGACCGGCCA
>JAFRWH010000138.1 GCA_017438085.1 Bacillota bacterium | reverse complement strand
TGCCCTTGATGAGCTCCGTGGCCATGGAGCTGGAGGCTACCGCGCTGGCGCAGCCGAAGGTCTCGAATTTGATATCCGTTACTATGTCATCCTCGATCTTCAGGTACATCTTCATGATGTCCCCGCACTGGACATTGCCCACCTCGCCGATGGCGTCAGCATCCTCTATCACACCCACGTTCCTCGGGTTTCTGAAATGATCCATAACTTTTGCGCTGTATAAAGCCATCCTGAACCTCCTTAAAGTATAAACTGTCTCTTGCCGCTGACCAGATCTCTCCAAACAGGGGAGAAGCTTCTTAAGTATTCAACGACTTCGCTGACGGATCTGATGATGTAATCGACCTGTTCCTCTGTAATGTCCTCGCCCAGAGTGAGTCTCAGGGAACCGTGGGCCACATCGTGCACGCGGCCTATGGCCAGCAGCACGTGGCTGGGATCAAGAGAGCCGGAAGTGCAGGCGCTGCCTGAGGATGCGCTTATTCCGCGGTCGTCAAGCAGAAGCAGCAGGGACTCTCCTTCTATGCCTTCAAAGCAGAAGTTTACATTGCCCGGGAGCCTCTTCTCGCGGTCTCCGTTCAGGCCTGAATGAGGGATCTGAAGCAGGCCTTCTATGAGCCTGTCGCGGCATATCCTCTGATTTGCGGTATTCTTTTCCATGTTGGCGACGGTCTCCTTAAGAGCCGCAGCCATGCCTACGATGCCTGCCACATTTTCTGTGCCTCCGCGCTTGCCTCTCTCCTGCGCGCCTCCGTCTATCAGGTTGCGGACGACTATGCCCTTCCTTGCATAGAGGAAGCCTACGCCCTTGGGCCCGTGGAATTTGTGGGCAGCTGCGCTCAGCATATCTATCTGCAGCTCCTTTACGTCCACAGGGAGATGTCCCATGGCCTGGACCGCGTCGCAGTGGAAGATGATGCCGTGTTTTTTGCAGATCTCGCCTATCTCCTTCACCGGCTGTATGGTGCCGATCTCGTTATTTGCGAACATTATGGTCACCAGGCAGGTGGTGTCTTTTATAGCTGCTTCCAGCTCCTCCGGCCTTACTATGCCGTTTTCGTGAACCGGCAGCAGAGTGATCTCAAAGCCCTCGCCCTTAAGACGCTCAAGGGTATGGAGCACCGCATGATGCTCGAAGGCCGTCGAAATAATATGATTTTTGCCCTTTTTCTTTCCAAGGGCAGCCCCGCTTATTATGGCCTGGTTGTCTGCCTCGCTGCCGCCTGAGGTGAAGATTATCTCTCTGGGCTCTGCGTTTATAATTGCTGCCACATCAGCCCTCGCTTTATCCAGAGCTTCTTTAGCCTCCTGGCCTATGGAATAAAGGCTCGAGGGGTTGCCGAAGAAATTCTCCATATAGGGGAGCATGGCATCGATGGCAGTACGGCTCATTTTCGTGGTTGCCGCGTTGTCTGCGTATATCTTCATGTGTGTTTCTCCTTTTGCCGGAACGCCCGGCCTTAGTTTCTGCTTTATTATAACCTATTTACCCACCATGTCAATAGGTTTTTCTATATTGATACTTGATTTACCCATTCACCCTAAGGTATAATAGGCAAAACATTTGCTGATGCAGGAGGCACAAAGCTTATGATTTCTACGAAAGGACGCTACGCGCTGCGGGTGATGATAGATCTGGCAGAGCATCAGGACGAGGCATATACGCCGCTTAAGGACATTGCGGAGCGCCAGAGCATATCAAAAAAATATCTTGAAATAATCGTTAAGGAGCTGGTCAACGGCAGGATGGTCAGCGGCGTAAGCGGCAAGGGCGGCGGCTACAAGCTCACCCGAAAGCCTGAGGAATACAGCGCCGGGGAGATCATCGAACTGATGGAAGGGACCCTTGCGCCCGTGGCATGCCTGGCGAAAGACGCCGAAGCCTGCCCGCGGGCGGGCGAGTGCCAGACCCTGCCCTTCTGGACCGAATTCGACGGCATGGTAAACGATTTTCTCTACGGCAGGAAGCTCAGCGATCTGGCGGAGAACAAGAAATGACCGGCAAAGAGATGAATCCCGGGGCGCCGTCGCTTATAGTGGCGACGGACCTGGGAACTACCAATATCGTCGCCAGACTCATCAAAAGAGACCCCTCAGGAGATACCGCCCTTCTGGCGGAAATAACTGAGGAAAACTGCCTCGCAGAGTACGGGCCGGATGTGCTGAGCCGGGTCCAGTACTGTGCAGGGGATCTGAGCGCTCTTCAGCGTCTGTCCCGGGAGCTGCGCAGCCAGCTGGGCCTCATAGCGGAAGAGCTGCGCGAAGAAGCCGATACCGAACTGAAGATCTCGGAGATCTATGCGGCGGGAAACCCCATAATGGAGCATTTTCTTGCGGGACTTCCTGCAGACAGCATCGCAGCCTACCCCTTCCGCCCCCTGAACTTTTTCACGGACAGAAGCTGGGAGCGCATGTCGGAGCTCAGAGATGCGGGAAGGATATCAGGAGCCGAGCTTACCATAATGCCCTGCGTATCCGGCTACATCGGCGGAGACACTGCTGCAGGGCTTGCTGCGCTTGAAAAGGAGCTGGAGCCCTCCCTCAACTACATCTTCATGGATATAGGCACAAACGGAGAAATGGTCCTTCGCATGGACGGCCGCTACAGCTGCTGCTCTGCCCCCTGCGGGCCGGCCTTTGAAGGGGCAGAGGTAAGCGTCGGAAGGAAGAACGGCCGTGGTTACTATGGTTCAGAACTCATAGACATATTGGCAGCCCTGCTGGATGCAGGTATAATTGACGAAACAGGCCGTTTCACGGACGAAGACACCGGAGCTGTGGAGCTGGATGACGGATACATGCTCACCCAGGAGGACATACGCAATCTTCAGCTGGCCAAGGCTGCCGTAGCAGGCGGTCTGGACACCATGCTGAAGCTCAGGGGAGCGGATCTTGGCCGCATCGACAGACTTTTCATTGCGGGAGTCTTCGGAGCGAACCTCGACCCGAATTCGGCAGCAAAAACGGGGCTGATACCCACAGCGCTGAAGGACAAACTGGTAAGCATAGGAAACAGCTCTCTTGAGGGCGTCACCCTTGCAGCGGAGCAGCCCAGAACCATCGGCCGCATGATCAGGCTCAGAGAACAGCTGGAATACATAGAACTGTCCATAGAGCCCACTTTTACAGATAATTTTTACAGCCATATGACTCTGGAGGATGATTATGGAGCTTAGATACCCTCTGATACTTGACGGAGCCACAGGCACGGAGCTGCAGAAACGCGGCTACAAAGGCAATGTGTGCGCTGAAAAATGGACTCTGGAACACCCTGAAGCCATAGTCGAGATACAGAAAAACTATATACTTGCAGGCAGCGAGGTGGTATATACGCCTACCTTCGGGGCGAATGCATTTCAGCTGGCAAACCACGGTCTGAAGAACCAGTGCTACGAGATGAACTGCCAGCTGGCAGAGCTGTCAAAGCGCGCGGTCAGAGAGACTGCGCAGGAGCTGGAAAAACTGGGACGTCCCCCCTGCCTTATTGCAGGAGATCTGTCCCCCACCGGTCAGTTCCTCTATCCCATGGGAACTACGCATTTTGATGAGCTTATCGAAGCCTACAGACCTCAGGCAAAGGCTCTGGCCAATGCAGGCGTGGATCTTTTCGTGGTAGAGACCATGATGACCCTCTCCGATGCAAGAGCTGCGATCTTTGCCATCAGGGAGGTCTCGGACAAGACCATAATGGTGTCCTTCTCCGTAGCCGAGGATGGCCGCTGCGTCTCAGGAGCCGATATACTGGCAGCTCTGAACATATTCCAGGGCATGGGCGCCGGGGCTTTCGGCATGAACTGCTCCTGCGGACCCAAAGAGATGCTCACCCAGATAAGGCGTCTTGGGCGCTATTCTTACACTGCTCTTCTGGCCAAATCCAATGCGGGCATGCCGGCCATTGTGGACGGAAAAACGGTCTACAACTGCCCGCCCGGGGAGTATACGAGCTATCTGCCGGAAATGGCGGAAAACGGCGTGATGATATTCGGCGGCTGCTGCGGAACAGATGAAACTCACATCGAAGCCATTGCAAAAACCGCAAAAGCCCTGACCATGCATCCTCCAAAGGCCGTAAAGCAGGCATTTCTGCCCGCGGCCTCCAATCTGAACGCATATTTCCTTGAACCCGGCACCCGCTGCGAAGCCTTTTATCCTGCGGACCGGGAGCTTTCGGATATACTGGACGAGTTCGACGAAGATTTCGACAAGGAAAACCCAAGACTTTTCGGCATAGAGCTGAGCTCTGATGTAACCACCGGAGATGAGCAGCTGAAGGTCTTTGAAGAGATCTGCAATATCGTGCGGGACCCCCTCTGCATAAAATGCGACGACCCCGTGCTGCTGGAAAAAGCTCTGCGCCTGTATCAGGGACGGTCTCTATACGAGGGGAATATCCCAAAGGAAACACTTGAAAAACTGAGCAGAGTATACGGACTGATCTACTAGATGAAAAATATAGTGCTTGGCATCCTGGCCCATGTGGACGCGGGAAAGACCACCATGTCCGAGGCAATGCTCTTCCGGAGCGGCGCCATAAGGACGCTGGGGCGGGTCGATCACAAAGATGCATATCTGGACACCTTCAGGCTTGAAAGAGAAAGAGGAATAACCATCTTCTCTAAGCAGGCCGTTTTTGAGTATAAAGATACGCGCTTCGATCTGCTGGACACCCCCGGACACATGGATTTTTCAGCTGAGATGGAACGAACCCTTTCGGTGCTGGACTATGCGATACTGGTGATCAGCGGCCCCGACGGAGTTCAGGCACACACCCGCACACTCTGGCAGCTGCTTCAGCGCTACAGCGTCCCCTGCTTTATCTGGATCAACAAGATGGATCTGGCCAGGCAGAGCCGCGAAGACATCATGCGGAATCTTAAGCTGCACCTCGGAAGCGGATGCATAGATCTGAGTTCAGGCCTGGACCGCGAGACCCTTGAAGCGCTTGCAGAACAGGATGAGGCGGCGCTGGAAGAGTATCTGGCAGGCGACAGTCTGTCGCCCGGGACAGTGCAGGAACTCATACGGCAGCGAAAAGCCTTCCCCTGCTTCTTCGGCTCGGCACTTAAGCTGGAAGGAGTTGACGAATTTCTGGATGGACTGGACAGTCTGACCGCGGAGCGCAGCTATCCGGAGGAATTCGGCGCCAAAGTATTCAAGATAACCAGAGACGAAAAAGGTCAGCGCCTCAGCTGGCTCAAAATAACAGGCGGAAGCCTCAGAGTGCGTCAGATCATCAGCAGCGAGCTGATCGAGCGCTCCGGGCAGAGGCAGACATTTGAAGAAAAGGCAGGCCAGATACGCATATACTCGGGCAGCAGATCTACTGCTGTGGAGGAGGTCCCTGCTGGACACATATGCGCGGTACTCGGACTTGAAAAGAGCTATGCAGGCCAGGGATTGGGCTTTGAAAGCAACGCAGA
>JAFRWH010000137.1 GCA_017438085.1 Bacillota bacterium | reverse complement strand
GGAACCTGGCAGAACGATAAACCCAACGGCAGGTTCAGCATCTGGAACTGCGATAAATCAGCCTCTGCAGAAAAAGAGACCTCAGCAATGATTACAGTTGACGTAAAAGACGGTCTTTACAATGGACAGGCGGAAGAGGTCTTCACAGATATCGACACATTCAGACCCAGATACACGAACGGAATCGCAGAGATCATAGGCAGCTACGATGATAATGGTACTACCAAGTATACGATTTCCCTCGGCGACAACACAGCCTACTACATCACAACTATCAGTAAAGAAAGGGTTTACGGTATCCAGGGATACGGCGAGCCCAGATAATCAAAAGCCATCACATAACAACGAAAAAGTACCCGGCAGTCCCGGGTACTTTTTATATATGACAACATGGATAGTTCTGGTTGTAATACATGGATATCACTTGCATAATAGCTTCAGTATCCGTTTTAAGTATGCTTCATGGTCTAAAGTCCTCGTCGCTGCAGCGCAATTGATTTAAAGTACATTTAACGATAAAGGCAGAGAGCCTGAGGCGCATTGCTGAGGCTGCGTCGTTAAGCACGATATGTTCGAGCGTAGCGCACGGCATGGCGGGACGGTCCGCCATAGCGAGGGCCGATAAGCCGGGTGCCGACTGTAGGCACCCGGTGCGTTCCCGAGCGTGCCGAAGCAGCGATGAACAGATCGATTGCTTAACAGCAGATGAAGCCTTGCGCTGATGGCCTCTGACATATCGTAAAAACATTAAATATCGGATAATTTACGGACTTTTATATCACGTTTGTTCATTCTGTATCGTCTTTCGAAATAGAAAAACCGCTGTAAACATTGATATTTCAATGTCCGCAGCGGTTTTGTCTTAAGTACATTATTTGTTGCAGAATAATTGCAATCAACTTTTAGAATAAGCTGATCAGATTATATGCTATCAGTGCTGCGACCCAAGCCACAAAGCACTGCCAGAGCACCACAGCCAGCGACCAGCGACGTCCCAGTTCCCTTCTTATGGCAGCAACAGCAGCTACGCAGGGGGTGTACAGCAGAGAGAATACCAGCAGAGCTCCTGCCGAAGCAGTAGTAAGAGCATTGGATACATCGCCTCCGAACAGTATCTCCAGAGTGGATACAACGCTCTCCTTGGCCATGAAGCCGCTGATGAGCGATGTGCAGATGCGCCAGTCACCAAGTCCTGCGGGCTTCATTATCGGTGCAAGCCAGCCGGCCACAAGAGCCAGTATGCTGGATCCGGAATCCTCTGTAAGATTGAACTTAAGATCAAAGCTCTGGAGGAACCAAACTACTATGGTCGCTATCAGTATTACAGAAAAAGCTCTCTGCAGGAAGTCCTTGGACTTTTCCCAAAGCAGCCTTGCCACGTTTTTAGCCCCGGGCAGTCTGTAGCTGGGAAGCTCCATAACAAACGGCGCTGCATCGCCTCTGAAAAGAGTCTTCTTCATCAGCAGGGCTGCAAGTATGCCTGCCAGTATGCCAAGCACATAAAGCCCTACCATTATCAGCGCTTTTTTGTCCTCAAAGAATGCATCCACAAAGAAAGCATAGATAGGCAGCTTTGCAGTGCAGCTCATGAAGGGCGTCAGCAGTATGGTCATCTTTCTGTCCCGTTCGCTGGGAAGCGTTATTGTTGCCATAACGGCCGGAACAGTGCAGCCGAAGCCTATCAGCATAGGAACTATGCTGCGTCCCGAAAGCCCCAGCTTTCTGAGCAGCTTGTCCATAAAGAAAGCAACTCTTGCTATATAGCCGCTGTCCTCCAGCATTGACAGGAAGAAGAACAGGGTCACGATTATAGGCAGGAAGCTCAATACAGTTCCCACACCGGCGAAGATACCGTCGATGATCAGTCTGTGAAGAACCTCATTGACATTTATAGCTGTCAGGCCTGCATCCACAGCAACCGTAAGCCACTCAACAGTACCTTCCATCAGCCCCTGAAGCCAGGCGCCTATCACGCTGAAGGTAAGCCAGAACACCAGGCCCATTATAAGTATAAAGCACGGGATGGCGGTGTATTTACCGGTAAGCACGCTGTCTATTCTGGAGCTTCTGATCTGCTCCTTGCTCTCGTGAGGCTTTCTTACGGTAGCGCGGCAGACCTTGTCAATGAAGGAAAAGCGCATATCTGCTATGGCTGCGGACCTGTCGAGTCCCCTTTCATTCTCCATCTGGATGATGATATGCTCTATCATCTCTTTCTCGTTCTGGTCCAGATCCAGAGCCTTTTCGATCAGCGGATCCCCTTCTATCAGCTTGGTAACAGCAAATCTTAAGGGCAGACCGGCCTTTTCAGCGTGATCTGCTATCAGATGGCTGATCCCGTGCAGCGCTCTGTGCACGGCGCCGCCGTGATCGTTTTCATCGCAGAAATCCTGCCTAAGAGGCTTTTCCTGATATCTGGCGATATGCAGCGCGTGGTCTACCAGCTCTTCTATGCCCTGATTTTTTGCCGCCGAAATGGGTATTACAGGAACGCCCAGCATAGCCTCCATGCCGTTGATGTCTATGGAACCGCCGTTATTGGCGATCTCATCCATCATGTTCAGCGCTATTACCATGGGAACGCCCATCTCAAGAAGCTGCATGCTCAGATAGAGATTCCGTTCCACATTGGTAGCGTCCACTATATCTATTATGGCTTTGGGCTTCTCATCGATGACATAATTGCGGGAGACTATCTCCTCGCTGGTGTAGGGAGACATGGAGTAGATGCCCGGAAGGTCAACCACAACTGTTTCGGGATGGCCTTTTATGGCGCCGTCCTTCCTGTCTACGGTCACGCCCGGGAAATTGCCCACATGCTGGTTGGAGCCCGTCAGCTGATTGAAAAGCGTAGTCTTTCCGCTGTTCTGGTTGCCAACGAGGGCGAAGCTTAAGATCGTTCCTTCCGGCAGCGGGTTCTCATCAGCCTTAGAATGGAAGCGGCCGCCCTCGCCAAGGCCCGGGTGCTCCAGCTTTTCGGGCTGTCGTCCATCATGACCATGGTGGTCATGATGATCGTGATGATGGTCATCGTGATCATGCTCTGCTGATTCAGGTCCGCGGTGATGACCATGCCCCTTACCTTCAAAGATCTCAGCCTCTATCTTGGCTGCATCATCAACTCTCAGAGTAAGCTCATAGCCATGAATGCGGAACTCCATGGGATCTCCAAGAGGCGCAAGCTTTACAAGCTTCAGCTTTGCTCCCGGAATCACTCCCATATCGAGGAAGTGCTGCCTTAAGGCGCCTTCCCCTCCGACGGTTTTTATTACGGCGTGATCGCCGATTTTCATTTCACTCAGTTTCATATCAAAAATAACAGTTTTGGGGTTTGGTTAGCTTTCGCTCACCATAATATAGCTCAAGGGTGGAGTTGGTCAACGCTAACTGAAAAGTAAAATTAAAAACCCGGCTATTAATCAGCCGGGATAAGATCACATTAGTTCTCGGGATACAGGTCCGTGCTGTAGTCCTTGACCTCGTCACGCTTGAACTTGTTTTTGTTGCCGTCCATCGCCAGATTCCAGCTCATCATTTCTCCGCCATAGGGTGCGCAGTAAGCTCTGCGGTCTCTGTTGTCTTCGAAGAAACGTATCCTTCCTTCCACATAGTTGTAGGAAATGCTGCCCTTAGGAGCTTTCTTTTCATACTGTATATACATTCCGACTATGCCGCCGTTGTGAACATAACCATGGTCGGAAACGTAGCCGTCAATGAATATATTGCAGTAGTCCACATTTATATAGCCTGCCGCATATGCGCCGCCCATAAACTGTTCATCCCTGTGCTCTTTGTCCTGATCCACGCAAACAAGAGTGCATTCTACAGTAGATTCCTTTATGTAACCTTTACCGAAGCCGGCAAACCCGCCTATGCCAAAGCTCTTGCTTGTGGTATATAAGTCTCCCCTGCCGCTTACATATACCTTTTCCACAGTGGAATCTGCCATCCAGCCCGCCAGCAGGCCTGCGAAGGCACAGTCGGAGCCCTCATCGCATGTAAGCTGATCGACTTTTATGTTAAGATCGTGCACATAAGCGTTTTCAAGGCAGCCGAAAAATCCGGAGAACACGGTAGCATAGCGCTTCATATTTCCATCGAACGTGACGCGGCTGATGAGGGCATCGGTGACGATGTGGAGGTTGGGACGATGCCTCACCGGCTTGAGGAACGCCTCGTAGGCGCTGACCCGGCGGCCGTTGCGGATCGTCTGCGGAGAATAGCCCACGCCCTCATAATCGGGCGCATTGATATCGTCGCGCACCGGCGTGCCGACCGCCGCACAACTCGCCAGGAGCGCGTCG
>JAFRWH010000009.1 GCA_017438085.1 Bacillota bacterium | reverse complement strand
GAAAACACAAACAATGTTCCTGTACTGGAGCTTAAAGATCTTGTAGTACACTATGAGACTCAGGACGGAGTAGCCGAAGCAGTAAACGGCATCAGCTTTAAGGTCAACGCCTCCGAGACCCTCGGCCTTGTAGGCGAGACCGGCGCCGGCAAGACAACTATTGCTCTTACCGCAATGGGCCTTCTCCCGGATGTAGGCCACGTCATAGAAGGTGAGATCCTTCTCGACGGTAATCCAATAACCATCACATCAAGAAAGAAGCGCGACAAAAAGCGCTACAATAAGATGATGCGCAGCTTCCGAGGCGGCGTCATGGGCATGATATTCCAGGACCCGATGTCTGCGCTCAACCCGGTAATGTACGTAGGCGACCAGATCGCAGAAGTCGTAAGGCTCCACAACGATGTCTCCAAGGAGGAATCCAAAAAGAGAGCCATCGAGATGATGGAGACCGTAGGCATCCCCGGCGTCCGTTACAACGAGTATCCGCACCAGTTCTCGGGCGGCATGAAGCAGCGCATAGTTATCGCTATGGCGCTTGCCTGCAATCCCAGAGTCCTGCTCGCGGACGAGCCTACCACAGCTCTTGACGTTACCATTCAGGCGCAGGTACTGGACCTCATGAGAGACCTTCAGAAGAAGTTCAAGACCGCTACCCTGATGATAACCCACGACCTTGGCGTAGTTGCCGAGACCTGCGATTCTGTAGCCGTTATCTACGCCGGAGAGGTGGTCGAATACGGCACGGCAGAGCACATCTTCAACAACACCAAACACCCCTACACCATGGCGCTGTTCAACGCGCTTCCGAGCCTTGACAAGGACGTAGACAGGCTGCACTCGATACAGGGCCTTGTTACAGACCCCATGGATCTTCCTGAGCACTGTTCGTTCTGCGAAAGGTGCACGGATAAGTGCGACGCATGCTCGATAATAGATCCTGTTACCGTAGATATCGAACCGGGTCATCTGGTAAAATGCATCAAATACATGTCGCAGGAGAGCATAGACTCAATGCTTGCCTCCAAAGCTAAAGGAAAGGAGGCAAAGTGATGTCGGAACCGCTTCTTAGAGTAGAAAACCTTAAAAAATACTTTATGGTGCCGGACGGCACGCTCCACGCTGTAGACGATGTCAGCTTTACCCTTGACAAGGGCGAGACCCTTGGTGTCGTAGGCGAATCGGGCTGCGGAAAATCCACGCTCGGCAAGACCATACTCCACCTTACCAGCCCTACTTCAGGCAAGATCATCTTCAAGGGAGAAGACATCTCCAAGATCGACAACAGGAAGTTCGTAGAGCTCAGAAAGGACATGCAGATGATCTTCCAGGATCCTCTGTCCTCTCTGAATCCCCGTATGAGCGTCTCCGAGCAGATCGCGGAACCTCTTCTGATCCAGAAGGTCTGCAAGGACGATAAACAGCTCAACGAGCGTGTTCTTGAGCTTATGGATACAGTAGGTCTTGCAAGGCGTTTTGCGCAGACTTATCCTCACGAACTTGACGGCGGCCGCCGCCAGAGGATAGGTATCGCAAGGGCACTGGCTCTTGAACCGGACATGATAATCTGCGACGAGCCGGTATCCGCCCTGGACGTTCTCATCCAGGCCCAGATACTCAACCTGCTGCAGGATCTTCAGAGAGAAAAGGGTATGGCGTATATCTTCATCACCCATGACCTTTCTGTAGTAAAGCATATCTCGGATCACATAAGCGTAATGTATCTGGGACAGATGGTAGAAAAGGCTCCGACCAAGGAGCTCTTCAAGCACACCTGGCACCCGTACACCAAGGCGCTGCTCTCCGCGATTCCTATTCCGTCTCTTAATAAAAAGATGGACAGGGAGATCCTCAAGGGCGAGCTTACAAGCCCCATCGATCCCAAGGACGCCTGCCGCTTTGCTCCGCGCTGCCGCTTTGCATGCGAAGAGTGCTTCAACGGCACACCCAAGCTCGAAGAGCTTTCCAAAGATCACTTCGTTGCCTGCAAGCGCGTAAGAGAGATCAACGGACTGTAGACAGATCATATCTTTTTACACGAACTGCAGTATCAATGGTTCTGCAGTTCTTTTTTTGGGGTGGTTGTCCGCACCTGTTTATTCTGGCCAGATAGTCTATGTTAAATTCTAAATTAGTAATTGTATGCCTGCTATGTTTACCAATTCTGTTTTTATGCGCATCGTGCGAAAAGACAGACTTGAATACTATTGGTGTAGATAAGACAGATGTTTCAATCAGTAAAGTGTTTGTTTCATCAGCAGGAAATAGCAGATTAACCATTAAATACAACACATATTCTTTTGAAGGCGACGATTCATTTGCCCGGCATTATATCGAGATTGTTGGAGCCAACGGTCCGGTATATAAAATCAGAGAGGGTTTTTATTTGATAGGAGACGAAAAAAAAGGTGCTTTAGAAATGGAAAACAATTGCATATATTTGGGTATTGCTTACGAAAACTGTTCAGTAGTGATGTACGAACAAAGCTTAAGTAACGAATAAGCTAAGGAAATGTTTTAGAGCGCTACCCCCG
>JAFRWH010000136.1 GCA_017438085.1 Bacillota bacterium | reverse complement strand
GAGTTCCCCGGCGGCGTATACGGCATGGCTCAGAACCTGGAGGAAAACACGGTCTCCATCGTAATGCTTGGCGACGACCAGGGCATACGCGAGGGTGACACCGTAAAGAGGACCGGCAGAGTCGTTTCCGTACCTGTGGGAAATGCCCTTATAGGCAGAGTCGTAAATGCGCTGGGTCAGCCCATAGACGGTAAGGGCGACATCGAGCCCGAAAGCTACAGACCCATCGAATCGCCGGCGCCCGGAATACTGCAGCGCCAGAGCGTATTCGAACCTCTGCAGACCGGTATCAAGGCTATAGACTCCATGATACCTATCGGCAGAGGTCAGCGAGAGCTGATCATAGGCGACCGTCAGACCGGTAAGACCGCTATCGCAGCTGACACCATCATCAACCAGAAGGGCAAGGACGTGATCTGCATCTACGTGGCTATAGGCCAGAAGAGATCCACCGTAGCTCAGCTGGTGGGAACGCTTGAGGCGGCAGGCGCCATGGATTACACCATCGTGGTATCCGCTACCGCTTCCGAGCCTGCTCCGCTGCAGTTCATAGCGCCGTATACCGGCTGCTCCATGGGCGAACACCTTATGCACCAGGGCAAGCACGTGCTGGTCATCTACGACGACCTCTCCAAGCACGCTGTTGCTTACAGAGCACTGTCCCTGCTGATCAGAAGACCGCCAGGACGCGAAGCTTACCCCGGTGACGTATTCTACCTGCATTCCAGACTGCTGGAAAGAGCCGCCAAGCTGTCCAATGACATGGGCGGAGGCTCTCTTACCGCACTGCCCATCATCGAGACTCAGGCAGGTGATGTTTCCGCATATATACCTACAAACGTTATTTCCATCACCGACGGACAGATCTTCCTTGAGACCGAGCTGTTCCACAGCGGCGTAATGCCTGCCATCAACCCCGGCATCTCCGTATCCCGTGTAGGCGGCAGCGCACAGATCAAAGCCATGAAGCAGGTCGCCGGTTCCCTTAAGCTGCTGTATTCCCAGTACAGAGAGCTTCAGTCCTTCGCCCAGTTCGGTTCCGACTTGGACAAGGATACCAGAGACAGACTGGACCAGGGCGCCAGGATAGTGGAGGTCCTGAAGCAGGGCAGAAATGCTCCTCTGGACGTAGCTCATCAGGTGGTGATCATCTATGCCGTCACCAAGGGTTATCTGGCTGATGTGGCGGTCGAGGATGTCAAGAAGTTCGAGGCAGAGCTCTATCCCTACATGGATGCCAACTATCCGGAGGTGCTGGAGGAGATCCGCAGCACCGGAAAGCTGAGCCCTGAAATGGAAGAAAAGCTCAAGGAAGCTCTGAAATTCCGTGTTGAAGACTTCCTGAAGTAGGAGGCTGAAATGGCCGGTATATCCACAAAAGCAATTAAATCCAGAATAAGGAGCATGGAGTCCACCCGGCAGATCACCAAGGCAATGGAACTGGTGGCAAGCTCAAAGCTGCGCGGCGCTCATGAAAGAGCGCTGAACAACCGCAAATACTTTGAGACCCTGTTTAAAGCCATGGGACAGATCGCCGCAGCAACACCAGCCTTTGAGACCGCTTTCATAGAGCGTGGCAAGGGCCGTCCTGCTTACGTTATAGTAGCAGGTGACAGAGGCCTGGCCGGCGGATATAACAACAACATCTTCCGCATGGCCCAGTCCATACTGCCGGAAGATGCGGTGGTGTTCCCCATAGGAAAGCGCTGCCTGGAGTATTTCAGGCATAAGTCCTGGCCGGTGGAGGCGGAAAGCTTTGGCAACACCCAGGAGATGACTCCCGGAAGCTGCTACACGCTGGCAAGCATTCTTGCTGAGGGCTTTCTCGGCGGCAGATACTCCGATGTTCATATTCTCTATACCCGCATAGATTCGCTGCTTTCGCAGACACCCACGCTTAAGAGCGTGCTTCCTCTTAAGGATCTTCCAATGGAGGAGTCAGAGCTCCACAGCCAGATACTGTTTGAGAGCGGCGGTGAAGGCATGTTCAACCAGATAGTGCCCGAATACATGGGCGGACTTTTCTACAGCGCTGTAAAGGAGAGCTATGCTTCCGAGCAGGCTGCCCGAAGAGCAGCCATGGACGCGGCATCAAAGAACGCCGACGAAATGATAGATCAGCTGAACCTGCAGTTCAACAGGGCCCGCCAGGCGGCCATCACTCAGGAGATTACCGAGATCGTGGCCGGCAGCGAGAATTAATTGAAAGGAGATCATCCCTTGGAAAACAGAAAACTTGGAAAGATAGTTCAGGTAATCGGCCCTGTTCTGGACATACGCTTTGCGGAAAACGAGCTGCCCGATCTTCTGAACGCTATAGAGATCAAAAACGGGGATAAGACCCTTGTGGCAGAGGTCGCGCAGCACATAGGCGGAGGCATCGTACGTTGCATAGCCATGAGTTCCACCGACGGACTCACCCGCGGCACCGAAGCTGTAGACACAGGTTCTCCTATCACCGTTCCTGTCGGAGAAGAGTGCCTGGGGCATATCTTCAATCTGCTGGGTCAGCCTCTGGATGACTCCGAGGTGCCTGCAGATGCGCTCCGCCTTCCCATACATCACCCCGCGCCTTCCTACGAAGACCAGGCCACATCCACCGAGATCCTGGAGACAGGCATCAAGGTAGTAGACCTTATCTGCCCCTATGCAAAGGGCGGTAAGATCGGTCTGTTCGGCGGCGCAGGCGTAGGCAAGACCGTGCTTATTCAGGAGCTCATCTACAATATCGCCACAGAACACAACGGCTACTCCGTATTTACCGGCGTAGGCGAGCGTTCGAGAGAGGGCAACGACCTTTATTACGAAATGAAGGAATCCGGCGTACTGGCTAAGACCGCGCTGGTATTCGGTCAGATGAACGAACCCCCCGGGGCCCGTATGAGAGTAGGCCTTTCCGGCCTGACCATGGCTGAATATTTCAGAGACGAAAAGCATCAGGACGTGCTGCTCTTCATCGATAACATATTCAGATTCACCCAGGCAGGCTCCGAGGTATCTGCGCTGCTGGGCCGCATGCCTTCCGCAGTAGGCTACCAGCCCACACTGGCTACAGACATGGGTACTCTTCAGGAGCGCATCACCTCCACGAAGAATGGCTCCATCACCTCCGTTCAGGCCGTATACGTGCCTGCAGATGACCTTACAGACCCTGCTCCCGCCACCACCTTCTCCCACCTGGACGCCACCACCGTACTGGACAGAGGCATAGCATCTCTGGGTATCTACCCTGCAGTTGATCCTCTGGCATCCAGCTCCAGAATACTGGCTCCGGACATCGTGGGTCAGGAGCACTACGATGTGGCTCAGAGCGTCATACATATTCTGCAGCGCTACAAGGAACTGCAGGACATCATCGCCATCATGGGTATGGATGAGCTCTCCGAGGAAGACAAGCTGGCCGTTAACCGCGCAAGAAAGGTACAGAGATTCCTGTCCCAGCCCTTCCACGTTGCAGAGCAGTTCACCGGTATGGACGGTAAGTATGTACAGCTCTCCGAGACTATCAGAGGCTTCAAGGAGATAATCGAAGGCAAGCACGACGATATCCCCGAATCCGCCTTCCTGTTTGCAGGCACTATCGACGAAGTCGTTGCCAAGGCAAAGGGCAGCAAAGCCGAATAGCACCGGATCACAGGCGCTGAGCCCCTTGGGCAAAGCAGCCGGAAAAGGACAGTATAATGAGCAGTTTTAATCTTACAATAGTCTGCCCGGATGGCACTCTTTATGATGGTCCGGCGGAATTCATAAAGCTGCGCACTACCGCAGGAGATGTGGGCATACTGGCGCATCACACCAGATATGCCGCAGCCATCGGCATGGGCGAATGCGAGGTGCAGATAGGCGATGTGCGCCGCAAAGCATCCTGTATCGGCGGAATGATCACCGTGGCTGACAACGAAGTGGATGTGGTCTGCACCACCTTTGAGTGGAAGGAAGACATAGATCTTGATCGTGCCAAAAGAGCTCTTGAAAAATCTCAGGCAAGACTTGCTGCCGGCGGTCTTTCCGATGCCGACAGACGCATCGTTGAAGCCAAGCTGCGCCGCGCCAAAGTGCGCATAGCAGTGGCGGAGAGCAAGTAGCCTTCGACCGACAAAACAATTATTTACAAAAAGCGATCCCCTGACCCATTTATCAGGGGATTTTTATATTGTAATGCGAATACAAATATATAAAAATACTATGTTGCAACGGTGCATAAAAGGAGTACAATTGAAAAGCTATATTAAAGTTTATAGGAGGTTAATGCATGCAAAGAAACCTAATTGGCAGGAAAAGCCTTGTCCTGATGCTGTTTATGCTGGCAATGCTTTTCATTCTGATGGTTGCCCCGAAGCAGGCATTTGCTGCCGATGCAACAAAGACTAGCGATACCAGCTCTCCCTACATCATTTATGTAGAGAAGACCGGCGATGGCGTCATCTATGCAAACAATGAAAAACTGAGTGCAGGTAATAACTATTTTACCACTGGTTCTGTACTTGTTGTTGCATCCCCCGCAGCAAAGAGCTTTACTTATGAAGTGGCAACAGGCGCAGCTACTGTTGCAGGAAGCGCAAAAGAAGGATACAGCTTCACCTTCACTACCGGAGCTACTCTGAACTTCACCGCGAAGTTTGAGGAGGAGTCTTCTGATAGCGATGGCGGCAGCTCCAGCACTCCTGCTGTAGTTGACGAATTCCCCTTCACCGATGTTCCCAAGAGCGACTGGGGCTATGACGCTATCAAGTGGCTCTGGAAGCAGGGCGGCACCGAAGGCGTAGATCCCACTACCTATGCTCCCAACTGGAAGCTTACCAGAGGCATGGCAGTAGAGATGCTCTACAGACTGGCCGGCAAGCCCGCAGCAGGCACCAGCAGCTTCAGCGATGTGGATGCAGATGCTTACTATGCAAAGGCAGTTGCCTGGGCAGCAGCCAACGGCATCGTAGAGGGAACCACTCCCACCACCTTCAGACCTGAGAGATATATCACCAGAGAAGAGTTCGCAGCTATTCTCTACAGATATGAGCAGACTCAGGGCAAGGGCTTCACCGGCACCTGGATGTTCGATCTGAAGTTCGATGATGCTGACAGCGTAAGCGAATATGCTTATGAGTCCATCTGCTGGATGACCATGAACAATGTTCTGGAAGGCTATGATGACAACACCGTACGTCCTCAGAACAACATCTCCAGAAGAGAGACTGCAGTAATGCTCTACAGACTCTGGAGCCTGTAATCTAAACTGAAGAAAAAAGAGTTCTCCAATCGGAGAGCTCTTTTTTATTGTTAAAGATTCGACAAAATGGTGTTTGTCATAGATGAAATACCATAGTACAATGTAATTGGTGAATTAGAATAGGGCGACTATAACCATAATGAAGACGGTATATGCAGCAAAACTAAAGAGTTGGAAATACAGGCGCTTTGCGTTGTTGTTTGCTGCGCTCTTTTTGCTGCTGGCTTATCCCGCCGCAGCCCGGGCTGAAAGCTATACTCTTATACTGGACCGTTCGGAGGATTGCTTCACCAATGTTCCGGAAATACTGGAGCCGGGCGATGTGCTGGATTTCAGCGAGTTAGGCACGGACTATGATATCGAATCATACTCTGTTCTGTACATCGACGGAGACGAGTATGTCTATGTAGACTTTATGTACAATTCGCCGGAGCCTTACACCAGCTGCACGGTGAAGAGCTACGAAGAGGTTGCTGCTGCGGCGCTGGAGGAAGAGGGTATAACCATGACCCTCCCCGAGGGGCAGGCTTTTGACCACTGGGAATGCATAAGCTCTGTGGGTTATTCAGATGATGACGAATATGCCTACTACTGGTTTGAATTTGAGCTTACAGCCTGTTACACCGAAGCAGGAACGGAGACAGATGACTGGGAAGTGGACCCTCTTGAACCGAATGCGCCGGGTCCGGCGGATCCCGGAACTGATACAGAATCGGACGATGGGCCAACCTTTGATGTGGATCCGGACTCTCCGATCACCAGGGCTATGGGCGCTGAAATGCTCTATGAGCTTGCAGGGACGCCGGAGGCGGCCTTAAGTCCCTTTGCGGATGTCCCCGGGGATGCTGATTATGCAAAGGCTGTGGGCTGGGGCTATGCAAATGGCCTGATAGAAGGAACTGCTCCTGAGTATTATCGCCCCGAGCGATATATCACAAGGGAGGAGTTTGCGGCAATACTCTACAGATATGTAAAAGCCCGGGGGCTGGGCTTTGGCGGCGCAGAGCTGCCCAAGACAGATGCAGAGGACGCGGACAGGATATCCGGATTCGCTTATGAAGCAATGTGCTGGATGAGCTCAAAGGGCGTGTTTGAGAGCTACAGCGACAATACCCTGAGGCCGGGAGAAAGCATCAGCGGACAGGAAGCTGCAGCCATGCTCGGCAGGCTGTGGAAGCTCCTGTGAAATATGCAAAAGCTCCCCAAAAATGCTGTGGGAGCTCCTGTAAAAGTACATATAAAAACCGCAGGGCAGCGCTCTGCGGTTTTTGTGTTTACATATCTCAGCCTTACAGCAGGAATACTTTGATAAGCCCGAGTATCAGCAGGTGAAGCGGGTAGAAGGCATAGCAGAAGTACTTGAAGGGCTTGCTTGTGATGCCCCGTTCGCCGCTGTAGAGCCAGATGAAAGGTGTCGCTATAATAGCGAAAGCCTGGGGCCCTCCGAGGAGAACAGCGTATATCAATACCATCAGAAGAAGCTGCATTATCT
>JAFRWH010000135.1 GCA_017438085.1 Bacillota bacterium | reverse complement strand
TAAGATGGGGCGTGGGCATACTGGTTGTGCTCTATCACGTGCTTTACATGTATAACTCGGTGGGCGTCCTCGGGGGACTTGGAAACATCTCGGGACTGAAGCTTCAGTACTGGGACCTGTTTCTGTACATCGTCTATCCCTGGTTCATGCCGCTGCTTTTTATAGTATCCGGCGTCAGCTCCAGGTACTATCTGGAGCGCCATACGGACAGGGAATTCATAAAAAGCAGGACGACCAGGCTTCTGGTGCCCTCGACTATCGGCCTTTTCGCCTTTCAGTTCATACAGGGCTATATAAGCATGGCTCTGGGCGGCGCCTTTGAAGAGCTGAGCCCGGTCCCGGGGCCGGTGAAGTTTCTTATAATGGCCGTCTCAGGCATAGGAGTGCTCTGGTATGTGCAGCTGCTCTGGGTCTTCTCGCTTCTTTTGGTGCTTGTAAAAAAGCTGGAGAAGGACCGGCTCCGGGAGCTTGGCGGCAGGGTGAATATGGCCTTCCTTCTTCTGATGACCATTGCGGTCTGGGCCTCGGCGCAGGTTCTTAACACACCGGTCATCGTGGTCTACCGCTTCGGGCTCTACGGTCTGATGTTCTTTATGGGCTACTTCGTCTTTTCCTGCGAGGGACTGGTGGCGCTGCTGAAAAGCCGGGCTCTGCCTCTGCTGGCGGCCGCTGCGGCACTTGGAACAGCCTTCTGCGTAAGATATTTCGGACAGAACTATGCGGATGCGCCGGTCAACAGGACACCGCTTTTTACGGCCTACTGCTGGATAGGCTGTCTTGGGATCTTCGGCTTTGCCGCAAGATATCTGGACTTTCGGAATGGCTTCACCGACTGGATGAAGGAGCGCAGCTTCGGCCTTTATGTATTCCACTATCTTGGCATTTCGGCGGCAGCCCTGTTTATAGGAAAGCCGGGGATTCTTCCCGCTCCCATCGTATATCTTCTGAGCCTTATTGCGGGCTTTGCCGCAGGCTATCTTCTGAATGCTGTAATTTCCCGCCTTCCCTTCTTCAGATGGGCTGTGCTGGGCATAAGAAAGAGGAAATAAAATGTTTAAGGACAATCTGGTGCAGCTTAGAAAGTTGAATTCACTCACCCAGGAGGACGTGGCGGAAAAGCTTGGGGTCTCCAGGCAGGCCGTGGCCAAATGGGAGGCCGGTGAGACCATGCCGGACCTGGAAAAAAGCAGGCTGCTGGCTGAGCTTTTCGGCGTGTCCCTGGACGATCTTGCCACCCATCAGCCGGAGGACAGCCTGGGGCTTGGGATCCCTCCGAGGGGCAAGCATATTTTCGGCGTGGTCACAGTGGGAGACAAGGGCCAGATAGTGATACCCGCCAAGGCCAGGAGCCTGTTCGACATCAAGCCGGGAGACAAGCTCATAGTTCTGGGCGACGAAGGCCAGGGCCTTGCGGTCCTTAAGACTGAGGGCTTTATGAAAATAGCAGAAGCCGTGATGCGCGGCGGCGGAGCAAAGCTTTAGCAGGGCACAAGGCTGCAGGACTGGCGGTGGTTCAAAGCTTTAGTGAGATGCGGAGGCCGCGGTCTGTGGCCTGTGAACCATGCTGCGGCGAATGCAGGGCTCCAAAGGCCGGTATTAAGCACAGAAAAAAGAGGCTTTAGCAGGGCTGATCGCATTCGGTCAGCTCAGCAAGGCCTCTTTTGTTACAGATCTATTCCGGCACTCAGCTTACTTTTTCATCTCCGCGCACTTGTTTACAAACCATGCAAAGAGCGGTGTGGAGTCCGGTCCGTTCAGAGGTTCGGGCATGTCTCCGCGCATTCTTTCGGGATGGAACTGGAAGCCCCAGATAGGCTTGTCGACGCTTTCTATTGCTTCGATTATTCCGTCGGGGGACCATGCTGTCACCTTAAAGCCCTCAGCCAGCTTGGTGATGGCATTGCTGTGACGGCTGTTTACATAGAACTCTTCGCCCCAGATCTCTCTGATAAGGGAACCCGGCTCGGTCTTTACAGTATGGCTGTTGAGCATGTGCTCCACGCCTTCCTTGCTGGGGAAGCGGTTCTTGTTGACGCCGCCCTCGTAGAGGTTGATGTACTGCTGACCAAGGCAGATTCCGTAGATGGGCTTGCCCTCGGCCTTGAAGGCTCTGTAGAGCCGCTCGTCAAGCTCCAGTCTCTTTCTTCCTGCTGTGGCGCTGGAACGGGCTCTCAGTTCAGGACGGGGGGAATAGCCGAAAGCTCCGCAAAGAATAAGTCCATCGCAGATCTTTGCCATATCCTCAGGAGCCTGATCGTCGTAGCAGAGGAGGGGAACGCCGCCGCCTGCAGCAACAGCATTTACATAGGTTTTATTGGTGACCCAGCATTCCACCTCGAATCCGGGTGTGATGCCGCCGCCTCCGTCGAGGCAGATAATAGGCTTGCTCATTTATTTACCCTCCTTTACCATATCTACGAACATTCTGTAAACGGCACCGTCGGGGGTGTAGCCCTCGCAGGGGTGCTCAGGATTCCACTGTATGCCGATGACGGGCAGGGATTCGTGCTCAAATGCTTCTATTACGCCGTCTTCAGACTTGGCCATAAGCTTGAGGCAAGGCGCCAGATCCTTTACGGCCTGGGTCTGGAAGGTATTGACCACAGACCCGTCGGGAACGTACTTTTCCAGTCTGCTGCCGGCTTCCACGCTGAGCTTCTGGGTCCCGTAAGTGTGATTGTAAACAGACCAGGTGGCTGCGGTCTCGCTGTAGCCGCCCATGGGGCTGTCCATCATCTTGCCGCCGACTATCATTCTGGGAGGAATGCCCTTGGCGATCTTTCCGCCGAAGTATGCGTTGATGACCAGCGCGCCTCTGTTGATGCCAAGCACGGGCTTTCCTGCCTTCACGAAGGCATCCAGTATGCCAAAGTCGAAGTCGTCTCTGGTCTGAGAGAAGCCCATAAGATCGTCCGGTCTGTCAGCCAGTCCGCCGTAGCGCGCGGGATGCATCTGGGGTCCGTCGCAGATTATGAGAGCGTCGCCCAGTTCAGCGTATTCCGCAATACCCTTGTAATTGCAGGCTGCCGCGGGGATGCCGCCAGCCTCTCTTACGGCATTGCCGTACTCCTTGTTCATGATATAAACATTGCCTGTGGCGTTGTTTATATCCTCCGCCGTGATCAAAATGATTGGTTTTCGGTCCATAAGTTCTCCTTTCCGGATCGATGGTCCGCTGTATGATTGAATTGCTGATCGAACTGTTTTATGCGCAGTATACTGCTATTTGCGGTATTCGAGGCATTTATCCACGAAGAATTTAAATAGAGGCGTGGAATCCGGTCCGCTTAAGGGGTCCTTCATGTCGCCGCGCATTCTTTCGGGATGGAACTGGAAGCCCCAGATGGGCAGTTCCTTATGCTCAACAGCCTCTATGATGCCGTCAGGCGACCAGGCAGTTGCCTTAAGCGTCGGCGCCAGGCTGTCTATGGCGTTGCTATGACGGCTGTTGACATAGAATCCGTCGCCCCAGATATTGCTTATAACAGAGCCCGGTTCTGTCTTTACGCTGTGGCTGGTCAGCATGTGCTCCACGCCTTCTTTAGTTGCAAAACGCCACTTGATGGTGCCGCCCTCGTAAACATTTATGTACTGTTCTCCGAGGCAGATTCCGTAGATGGGCTTGCCTGCGGCCTTGAAGGCTTCGTAGAGGGCTCTGTCCAGTTTGACGCGCTTGGGCTGTCCTACGGCAGTTCCCCTTGCTCTCAGTTCCTGGCGGGGTATGTAAACGAAGGCGCCTGTCAGTATGAGTCCGTCGCATTCCTTTGCCATATCCTCAGCGCAGGCATCGTCATAGCAGAGCACCGGAATGCCGCCTGCCGCGCTGACTGCGTTTACATAAGTCTTGTTGGTCGCCCAGCTTTCGCACTCGAATCTGGGATCGTAGCCACCGCCTCCGTCTATGCAGATAATTGGCTTATTCATCTATTTACCCTCCCTGACCATGTCAATGAACATTCTGAAGACCGCAGGATCTGCCTGATATCCTTCGCAGCTGTGCTCCGGGTTCCACTGAACGCCTATTATGGGCAGGCTTTCGTGCTCGAAAGCTTCGATAGTGCCGTCCTCGGCTCTTGCTGTAACTCTGAGTCCTTCAGCCAG
Source organism: Bacillota bacterium (assembly GCA_017438085.1). Next base: position 95 of record JAFRWH010000135.1, on the reverse strand, counting down.
CTGTCCCACAGCCTGTTCGTGGAAGGTATTTGCTATGCACTCCTCCCCCAGGTACTTTTCAAGCCTGGAGCCTTTTTCTATGAGCATCTTCTGGG
>JAFRWH010000134.1 GCA_017438085.1 Bacillota bacterium | reverse complement strand
GATGCGGCTTCCGGCTCCATAGACAATTAAGCAGGAACTGAAAACGAGCGCAGCAGCAAGCAGTAATGCTGATGACTTTTTCATAATGCGAACTCCCTTCCTGATCAGATAACTTGATTAGTATAGCACAAAAAATCACCGCCCGTAAGTGAAAATGGACGGTGATGATATGTTTTTTGCTGATGTTCGATCGAAGGATTATGCGAGCTGCTTTGCAACTTCTTCTGCGAAGTTCTCTTCCTTCTTCTCGATGCCTTCGCCGACTTCGAAGCGGAGCATTTCAACTACCTGGATGCTCTTGCCGATCTCTTTGGCAACGCTGTCAACATACTGCTTTACAGAGAGTTCGCTGTTCTTTACGAACACCTGATCCACAAGGCAGGTCTCCTTCAGCTGTTTCTTAAGACGGCCGGTGATCATCTTCTCAAGGATGTTCTCGGGCTTGTCGGGGCTTTCGTTCTTAGCCTGAGCGATCAGAACTTCCTTCTCGTGAGCGAGATACTCGGGGTCGATAGCGCTTTCGTCAACGAACTTGGGGCTCATGGAAGCAACCTGCATTGCAACGTCCTTGCCGCAGACATTGATCTCTTCTGCGGAAGCCTCGGTCTTGAGACCTACCAGAACGCCGATCCTGCCGCCGCCGTGGGTGTAGCCAACGTACTTAACGCCTTCGGTAGCCATCTTCTGGAAACGACGGATGTTCATGTTCTCGCCGATCTTAGCGATCTTAGCAGTCAGAACTTCCTGAACGCTGCCTTCTCCGGGATAATCAGCTGCGAGGAATTCCTCTACGGAAGCATAGTTTCCGTTCAGAACTGCCCAGGACAGAGTCTCTACGAAATCTACGAATTCTTCGTTCTTTGCAACGAAGTCAGTCTCGGAGTTGACTTCGATAGCAGCAGCGGACTTTCCGTCCGGTGCGATAGCCAGTCTTACAAGACCTTCAGCAGCGATCCTGCCGGCCTTCTTGGCTGCCTTTGCAAGTCCGTTCTCTCTGAGATAGTCGACTGCCTTGTCCATGTCGCCGTCGCAGGCAACAAGAGCCTTCTTGCAGTCCATCATTCCTGCGCCTGTAGCTTCGCGCAGTTCCTTTACCATTGCTGCGGTAACCTGTGCCATATCTGTTTCTCCTGTATTATTCTTCTACTGCTTCTTCGGTCTGAGCTTCTTCCTCTGCCTCAGCTTCCTCAGCTGCTGCTTCTGCATAGGATTCGCCCTGCTTGCCTTCGATGATAGCGTCTGCCATCTTTCCTGCGATCAGCTTGACTGCTCTGATAGCGTCGTCATTTGCGGGGATAACGTAATCTACGTCATCGGGGTCGCAGTTGGTGTCGCACATGCCGACAACAGGGATGCCCAGAATTCTTGCTTCCTTAACAGCGATCTTTTCCTTCTTGGGGTCTACCACGAACATAGCGCCGGGCATTCCTCTCATAGCCTTGATACCGCCAAGGTACTTCTCCAGCTTTTCAGCTTCCTTCTGCAGTCCGGTAACTTCCTTCTTGGAAAGCTTTTCGAAGGTGCCATCCTCTTCCATAGCCTTGATCTCAGCAAGTCTCTTGATTCTCTGAGAGATGGTCTTGTAGTTGGTGAGCATGCCGCCCAGCCATCTTTCGTTTACGAAATACTCGCCGCAGCGTGCAGCTTCGTCCTGCATTGCTGCCTGAGCCTGCTTCTTGGTTCCTACGAAGAGAACGGACTTGCCGCTCTTTGCAACTTCTACGAGGAACTCGTAAGCCTCATCGATCTTGTAAACGGTCTTCTGAAGGTCGATGATGTAGATGCCGTTGCGTTCGGTGAAGATGTACGGAGCCATCTTCGGGTTCCAGCGTCTGGTCTGGTGACCGAAATGAACGCCAGCTTCCAGTAACTGTTTCATTGTGATAACTGACATTTGATTTACCTCCCGGTTAACACTTCCACTTGCCTGGCAAAAACCACCCATCCGGGCACCGTAAGACATGCAAGTGTGACAAATAAAATCTGCACGCAAAAAGCGCACCTTTGCAATATTACACGAAGTGCGCCTTGAATGCAAGCATTATTTTTGCTGAAAACCGTTATTTTTCAGCGGAAATCAGCTGTTTTATGATGTAAGCAGCTATATTGAGGCCTGCTATGGCCGGCATATAGCTTATAGTGGGTATAGGTCTTGCCCCGGGATGCATGGGAAGCTCGTCCGAAAATAGTACTTTGACGTCCTTGATCTCAAGTTTCCTTAAGGCTTTCCGCATGTATTTTGCGAGAGGATCCCCTTCTGTCTCTTCTATGTCGCAGACTCTGAAACGGCCCGGATCCATCATCTTGTTTCCGGTTCCCATGGAGCTTATCATGGGCACGCCCTGCTCCTTTGCGGTCTTTATGACCATCAGCTTGGCTTTAGTGTCATCAATGCAGTCCGCAATAAAGTCCCAGTCTCCGATATGAAGCCCGGAAAGAGTTTCTTCGTCTATACGGAAAGCAAACTTCTCTATCTGAAGCTCCGGATTTATATCCCTGAGTCTGGCTTCCGAAACATCCGCTTTAAGCTTGCCTATGGTAGAGTCCAGAGCAAGTATCTGACGGTTCTTATTGGTGATATCCACTCTGTCAAAATCGCAGATGCCGAGCCTGCCCACTCCTGCCCTTGCAAGAGCTTCTGCAGCATAGCCGCCAACTCCTCCGAGGCCGAGAACAAGAACCGCAGAGCTTTTAAGCTTATCCAGCTTTTCCTGACCTATAAGGAGTTCTGTTCTGGTATACATGGCCTAGAGCTGATCCGGATCTTCTTCCTCAGATTCGTAGGAATCCTTGTCCTCGTATTCCTCTTCGTTTCCTTCCTCTGCTGCATCGGGATCATCGTAATTTCTCTCATCGCTCTCAACAGCTTCGGCGGAGAAAGAAAATGCTGCGTCGGAATCGTTTTCTATAGGATAATCCACAGCGTTCTCGCCTCTCTTGTAGCTGATCAGATCGTCTGCGATCTCCTCAGTTGCAATGGAAATGGGCTTGATATCATCGGTCAGCACCAGCTTGGGCTTGCCGTCGATGAGATCTCTTGCTCTCTTGGCGGACATTACAGCCAGTGTGTATTTGCTGTCGACTTTCTGTCTGAGCAGATCTACTGATGGGTAAAGAAGCATTTGTTTTCCTCCTCGTATTTAGAAATAAGCTCTTCGCAGCTGTCTTCGGCTTTCAGTCTTTCAGCCTTTATTATGCTCATGGCATCGTTTACGGCAGCTGTAAGATCGTCATTTATAACAAAGTATTCATAATCCTTCAGCAGTCTGATCTCCTCCAGGCTGCTCTGCAGTCTTCTCTGCATCTGTTCCTCGGTCTCTGTGCCCCTGCCGGAAAGCCTCTGACGGAGCACTTCAAGGCTGGGCGGAAGAACGAAAACGAGAATAGCTTCGGGGAAGGATCTTTTCACCTGCATGGCTCCCTGCATCTCTATTTCCAGTATAACATCGAAACCGGCCTGCAGGTTATGCATGACTGCTTTTCTTGGAGTGCCGTAGCAGTTTCCGTAGATCTCCGCGTGCTCAAGCAGACCGTTTTCCTCCACAGTCCTGTCGAACTGCTCTCTGGAGACGAAGAAATAGGATATGCCCTCCTTTTCTCCTTCTCTGGGGGACCTGGTGGTCATGCTGACGCTGAGCTTAAGGCTCGGATCCTTGACGAGTTCCTTACAGATGGTCCCTTTCCCCACACCGGAAGGACCGGAAAAAACGAAAAGTCTGCCTTGTCTCATAGAAACCTCCGAAAAAAGACTCTCTCCAATGGCCAATAATTATACTTCCGCAGTTTTAAAAATTCAAGAGAATACGCAAAAAAACAATAAAAAAAGCAGCCGTTGAGGGATGCGGCTGCCTGCCTGCAAAACTGATAAAACGACGGACTCTAACCTCCAATACCCAAAGCTTAGAAAAACAATTTCACAAGCAGCTTTATTTTACAGCTTGAAGACAGATTTGTCAATATTTAACTGGTAATATTTTGCATTTTATTCGATGTTCTGTACCTGCTCCCTGATCTTTTCGATCTCAGCCTTCAGCACCAGCACATTATTTGTAATGTTTATGTCGTTGGCTTTGGAGCCTATGGTATTGGATTCTCTGTTCATTTCCTGCACAAGGAAGTCCAGCTTCTTACCTATGGGTTCAGTGGGATCGCTGCAGATAGCCCGCATCTGAGCTATATGGCTCTTGAGTCTTACTATCTCTTCGGTGATATTTGATTTATCAGCGAAGACTGCCGCTTCAAGAAGTATGCGGTCCTCGGGAATGACTGCGCTGTCTCCGAGAAGCTCCTTTATGCGGTCCTTCATCTTCTGAGTATAATTTTCAGCAACCGATGGAGCATACTTTTCTATCTCGAGCACAGTCTTTTCGATCAGATCGTTTCTGAAGAGCATGTCAGATGCCAGCTTTTCGCCTTCCACGGCTCTCATGGCGTCGAAATTGGCCAGAGCAGACTTAAGAGCTGCTGAAAGCATTGCAAAGACTTCATCTTCGTCCTCTTCCTTTGGCGCTATCTTCAGCACGTCGGGCATCATGGCGAGATTTCTTACGGTGATATCGCTGCTTATATCTTCAAAATGACCGCTTATGGTTTTAAGAGCATTGTAATAGCTCTCGGCCAGCTCCAGGTTGAGCTGCACCTCTTCGCCGTCGGCATCGCCGGAACTTACATTGATGAAAACATCTATCTTGCCTCTGGATGCCACTTCCTTGACCATATTGCGCAGTCTGTCCTCCGCAAAACTGAATCTTCTGGGCATTTTGATGGTGATCTCGCTGTACCTGTGGTTAACAGCCCTTATCTCAGCCGTTATGGTCCTGCTGTCGTCCTTGTATTCTCCGCGGCCGAAGCCTGTCATGCTTCTTATCATAGCTTGATAATCCTTTCCCGAAAGTGTAATATAAATTGATTCGCGGAAGGATCAATCTGCTGTATTATCCTTCACACGATTCAGTATTCTATCAGCATTCACACATAAAATCCATAACAATCGACATGGCATACGACGGAATAATGGCCGGCATTGCAGCCAGAGAACTCTCAAAGCTGCTTACAGGCGGAAAAATAGAAAAAGTGCAGCAGCCCGAACCTGATGAGATAATACTTCAGATAAGAGAAGACCGGGGCAGCCGGGTCAAGCTCCTGATCAGCTCTGCTCCGCAGGGGGCGCGGGTCCACATAACCGAGCTTCCTTATGAGAATCCGGAAGTGGCACCGGCTTTCTGCATGCTTCTGCGCAAGCACATACAGGGCGGAAGGATAAACTTCGTCACCCAGGAAGAGACTGAAAGGATAATCCAGTTCGAGATAGAAACAGTTAACGAAATGGGATATTCCGTTAATAAGCTTTTGATTGCAGAGACTATGGGCAAGCACAGCAACATAATACTCTGCGATATGGAAAGCGGTAAAATTATAGATTCTATTAAAAGAGTTTCGATCGATGTAAACAGAGTGCGCCAGATACTGCCTGGCCTGATATACACCGCGCCGCCAAAGCAGGATAAGCTCGATTTCTGGACGCTTCAGCCGGAGGATCTGGAAAGCTTTGAGGACTGGGATGCAAAGTCCCTGGGCGGCCGCATACAGGGCTTCTCCCCCGCTCTTGCTAACCAGCTCTGCGAAAGCCTCAGGTCCGAGCAGATCCCATCTGCAGTTCTTGCACTCAGGGACCAGCTTGAAGCAGGCAATTACAGGCCGCATGTATATATTGCCGAGAACGGCGAGCCAAAGGACGTTCACGCAGCTCCTCTGCTAAGCTATGCCGAGAACCTCAGGACTATTGAATTTGACACCGTGGGACAGGCTCTGGACTATTTCTATTCACATCGCCAGGACAGCAGCAGGACGCTTCAGAAAGCGGCGGATCTTCAGCGCAGCGTTACGGCTCTTACTGACAAGCAGCTGCTTAAGAAAAAGCGCCTTCTCGAAGACATACAAAATGCCGACAACGCTGATAAATTCAGGATCTGGGGAGAGCTTATCACAGCAAATCTGCACCTGGTAAAGCCGGGCGCCAAGTCCGTCAGAGTCATATCCTACTACGACGGCAGCGAACTTGAGATACCTCTGGATGAAAAGCTTTCAGGCGCCAAGAACGCTCAGGCCTATTTTAAAAAGTATTCAAAGCTCAAGTCTTCCAAAAAGGAGAAGCTTGCCCAGCTGTCTGAATGCGAAGATGAGATAGCTTATCTTGAATCCGTACAGGGACTTATACCAGGAGCATCTACATCTGAGGAACTCAGTCTGATTCAGGACGAGCTGGTGGAACAGGGCTTTATGCGCAGGCGCAAGGCAGCGCCGGGCCGTCAGAAGAAGACAAAAATAAAGCCCAGAAGCTTCGATCTTCCCGGAGGCTACAAGGTGCTTGTGGGCAGGAACAATATCGAGAACGATTTTATTACCCTTAAGATGGGACAGAAGACCGACTGGTGGTTCCATACCAAGGACATCCATGGTTCCCACTGCGTTCTCATCTGCGAAGGAAAAGATCCTCAGCAGGATACCATGTGGGCTGCCGCGGCCATCGCCGCCTGGTTCTCCAAAGGCCAGCAGTCCCAGAATGTGCCGGTGGACTATGCTCAACTCAAATTCGTAAAAAAACCTGCCGGAGCCAAGCCCGGCAAGGTCATTTTCACCAATAACGGCACTGTATACGTGGATCCCAAGCTGCCATAAACAGTCTATAAGGAGTTTTCAAGCCACTCCTTTTTAATGCACCAGATACCGGCCTGTACCGACATGGGAAGGCCGGTTTTTTCGTCGGGAGACCACACGGATCCCTCGGGCAGCTTAGAAAGATATTCCTTTAAAGCGCTGTCCCATCGGAACAGCCGCTTCCAGCTGTCAGTGACTTTTCTTTTCAGATCCGGATAGAAAGCGGTAAGGAAAATATCGCTTTCGTTTCTTATGCCTCTTAAGGCCAGCTCCCTTGAGAAGGCAGCTTCTTCAGCATCCGAAGCTGGCATGTAACTGAGCTTAAGCACCTTATACCAGTCGTACATATCAAAAAACACAGCCTCATCCAAAGGAAGCTTCAGCTGCATAACGCTTCCCCCAGCCGACGCATCAAGATCCTTTGGTGATATAAATGCCCAGTAGGGAGATTCCGCATATGCGGATCTTGGCACTATCTTTTCAGCCTCTCTGACATAAGCATCGTAGGCAGTCAGAAATATCCGCGACACCTCCTGATACTTCTTCTGAATGTATTCGCGCCTGCAGTATGCGGTGTCCTGTTCCTTAAGAACGTCCCAGACAACCTGTGACTGGGGCGAATAAAGAATCACTCTTTCCATTGCCTTACCTCTGTTACCCACTCTTTTCTGACTTCCCAGAGCAGTCCGTAGCTGCCGGCATCCTCCAGCACCACTTCGTTGTCGAACAGCCGGTCCCAGCTGTAGATGACTTTGCGTTTTATCTGAGGATAAAACGGCGTCATTACCGCTTTGACATCGTCAGTGCCGTAGTCTGAAAGAAGTCTGCTGTGCCTGTCCGCATCTTCCTTATCTACAGGGATGTAAGAATAATTTGTTATGCGCGTCCATTTAGTGATATCGCACAAGGCCATAAGCTCCCTGTCAACTGAAAGCTCAAGTATGACACTGCCCTTTTCCGGCATCATGGTGGCCTCCTCTATAAGGGACACCCAGACAGGAAAAACCGCATCGGCAGGCCGTACCGACTGAGTGGGCATATGGGATGCAAGCCAGCGATATATAAATATCATTATATCGGAGGTATCTTCCATTGCCCTTCGCATATAGCTTTCCACGGCAATAAAGCGGCCGTTTTCCTCCAGCTGCTTCAGCACTGCTTCATTCTGTTTTGTCCATACTGTGATCTTTCCCAAAGCAAGCCTCCCGTTTCTTTACAGATAACAGCATCTGTATTTACAAATATAACATCAGATTCTCTTGTGTATGGTACATCTGCATCTCCAAAGTTTATGGTCCTGAAAAGCAATCATTCAAGGAAGTATTTCTGCCTCAGCTCTTTCGTCAGCTCTCTGCCGTCAAGTATCTTCAGGGCAAGGTCCTGCAGCTCCTCGGGCGAAGCGTGATCCATTATTATCAGTTCACCGTCATAAGACAGGAGGAGCTTTCCGCCTTTGTCAAAGGATCTGAAGAAGTGATATTTTGCAGGAAATCTGATTATCATCCTGTCCTCTTCTGCATCGTAAATCCCATCGCTGAGAGCGTAGATAGGTATGCTGCCGTAGTATGATCCTGTTCCATGCTTCGGACCGAGAACTGCATTTTCAAGCATATTAGTATGTCCGTCAAAACTGACTTCCCAGCTTTTAGACGATAAGGTCACCTCGTCACGTACAGACGGCAATGCAAACATCATGCGGAGCTTCTGATCGTCTATACTTACTCTTTTTATGACGCTCTCAGCCTCTATAGATGCTATCTCATTCCCTGTCTCAAGCTCCACCACGTGTACCGTATAGTCCGTTTCCTGTACGATCATCACGCCCCGCTCAGGATCGATGATGCTCTCAGGTACAGCTCTGGTGTATGCAGCATAATTAGAGTCGTTCTGTATATAGACATCGCTCTCTGTATAGTAGATAAAGACGCGCACGAACCATGGAAGCTGCCAGGTCCTTTCCACTGCCCCGGTCTTTGCATCCCTGACCTCGAAGGCCATATGGCTCCTCATGAGGGATCTTCCATCCACACTGTATCCTTTGTCGCCGTAGATATACTGGCACAGAACCTTCTCCCCGCCCTTCAGGAACCATCCCTTCAGAAGGAAGAAATCTCCTGCAGGCCAG
>JAFRWH010000133.1 GCA_017438085.1 Bacillota bacterium | reverse complement strand
CGATACTCCGCAGAGTATTCGTTTTCAAGTTTTCTCGGGCGGACCAGAAGCTTGTCCAGCTGACGGGTCAATGCCCCTGCAACTGCATCTATGTCAAGCTTTTCGCCCTTTATCATGGCAAGGGATCCGATCTTATCCCTCAGTTCTTCGGGATAATCTTCAAGCACTGTGTTGACGTTTACCCCAATGCCCACGATTATATGATTATCGGACCCTATGCTTACGGATTCGCAGAGTATCCCGCAGATCTTCCTCCCCCGGACATAAAGATCGTTGATCCATTTTATATCCGGAGCGATGCCCGCGCTTTCTATGATGGCCCTTCTGACAGCCACTGCCACCAGCTGGGTGATCTTCACCATATCCTCCCCTCCGGGGAAGTTCCTCTTAAGCTGGGAGTAGTACAGTCCGCCTTCGGGTGAACTGAAGGAACGGTCGAAGCGCCCTCTTCCGCTGCTCTGCTTACGAGCTATTACAACCATTCCGTCCGGAGCGCCTTTAAGCACGGCATCCTTGAGCCAGCGGTTGGTGGAATCGATCTCTTCCAGGATGACAGGCTCCCTTTCCACGGCGCCGAAACGGCACTTGGATATGCATTTTCCGCAGGAATCGCAGAGTTCCGGGTCTATGGAAGCTTTGCCCGAAGCCATGCTTATGGCCTTTGCCGGGCAGGCTGCCTGACAGACACCACATGCTCTGCAGCGCTCCCGCGATATATGAAAATTCAGAGATATTTTATCTTCCGTTACTTCCGACATTTTTCCTTTCGACCTCTAGTACTCCTGCGAATACACGGTCTCGATCTCCTGCGCCTCTATCGCAGCTGCGATCAGCGCCTCGCAGTCAAGCTTGCTTTCGGAGAATTCGATGCGTTCCAGCTTGGGCTTGGTAACAGGATGCTTGGGCAGGAACACGGTGCAGCAGTCCTCGTAGGGCTGTATGGATGTCTCAAAGGTACCTATCTCCCTGGCGATGCGGATGATCTCAGTCTTATCCATGGCTATCAGAGGCCTCATCACGGGGAGCGATACCGCCGCATCGGTCACCACAAGGGATTCCGCAGTCTGGCTGGCCACCTGTCCCAGGCTCTCGCCGGTGATGAGCATCATGGCATCGGATTCCTTTGCCACTCTTTCTGCAATCTTCATCATGAAGCGGCGCACCAGTATGGTGGTCTCTTCTTCAGGACAGTGCTGAACGATCTGCTCCTGTATGGGCAGCAGATTTATGCTGTGTATGCGTATGCGGTCGCAGTACGTTGCCAGTATGGAGGCCAGCTCCTTCACCTTCTCCCACGCTCTCTCGGAGGTGTAGGGGAAGCTGTGGAAATGGACAGCTTCTATGTACATGCCTCTGTGGGCCATCAGAAATGCCGCCACGGGTGAATCTATGCCGCCGGAAAGGAGCACCAGCCCTTTGCCGTTGGTGCCAAGAGGCAGTCCGCCGTAGCCGGAGATCTTGGTCTCGTAAACATAGGCCAGACCCCTTCTGACATTTATAAAGAGCACCGCATCGGGTTCGTGAACGTCCACTTTCAGGACCTTGCAGCCCTTAAGGACATAGGCTCCGACTCTTCTGGAGATCATCGGAGATTCTATCGGAAACATTTTGTCCGCGCGCCTTGAATCTATTTTGAAGGTCTTTATTCCTTTTTCGTCGATCAGCTGCTGAGCGTAGGCTGCGGCAGTCTTCCCGATCTCATCTATGGCTTCCTCAGCGGTGAGTCCATTGATATCTATTTCCCTGGCAGGACTGATGGAATCCACGCCGAAGACCATGCCGATCTTTCTGAGTATCAGATCCTGGGGCTTGTCGAGAGGAGTACGCACGAAAATCAGGCCGTCTACTCTTTCGACCTTTACGCCCTCCTCTGCTCTCATAACTTTTTTGATGCGCTGGACCAGCATGCGCTCGAAATAGGACTTATTCTGTCCTTTCAGAGCAGTCTCGCCGCAGCGAACTATATATATTTTTTCGTTTTCGTTCAGCATGATATCTCTCGTTTAATATTTATCAACCTATTATATCATTTCACGCATGGAAACGCTTAACAATATTGTCTGATTCCGATACAATTTTAAGGAAAGACCCGTGTACTTTATCGCTTTTTTTGGGGGTAAAAGAATAAGTGCTCCGTCTGAAGCACTTGTTTATTATATACTAATTTAAGATATTACAAGGATTAAATTTCAAAATATCGATAGATTTATGGATATACTCCTATATCGATTATTATCTTTTCTTAAAAGCAGCCCGCAGCCTCCTTTGGGACTCGACTGCAGTCTTCAGGGTATCGGCCACATAGTCCATTTCCTCCGGAGTGTTCTCGTCGCTGAAGCTGAAGCGCACAGCGCCCTCGATCTCCTCCGGCTTCAGTCCCATGGCGCTGAGCACATGACTACCCTTCACTTTGGAGGAACAGGCGGAACCGGTGGAAACGCAGATCCCGGCAGTATCAAGAGTATGCAGCAGAACTTCTCCCCTGCAGCCGATAAAGCTCACATTCATGACAGAGGGCGCGGCATCCCGGCAGGCGCCGGGGCCGTCGGCATCCGGACCATTGAAGCAGATATTGTCGATATCGGCCATGAGCCGCTCCTTAAGATGCAGCTTTGCCGCCTCCATAGCCTTCGCTTTTTCGGGGAGCGCTGAAATTATGGCATCAGCAGCAGCCCCTATACCTGCGATCCCCGGCATGTTCTCGGTGCCGGAGCGGAAATTGAGCTCCTGTCCGCCGCCGTGCATGAAAGCCGGAAGATGCAGGCCTTTTTTCACATAAAGAGCCCCCACGCCCTTAGGTCCGTGCACCTTGTGACCGGAAACGCTGTAAAGATCCACCCCAAGAGCCTTCATGTCCAGGGGCAGCTTGCCCCAGCTCTGCACTCCATCGCTGTGAAATACGGCCTTGCTCCCTTCTTTCTTAAGCAGCGCGGAGATCTCAGCGATCGGCATGATGGCGCCGCTCTCGTTGTTCACATGCATTATGGAAACCAGTATGGTATCGTCCGTCAGAGCCTGTTCCAGCGCCTCGAGACTTATAAGGCCTCTGCGGTCCACGGGCAGAAAGACAACATCTGCACCTTTGGTCTGCAGCCATTTACAGCAGTTGAGCACCGCCGGATGCTCCACCTGGGTGGTTATTACCCTTTTGCCCTGCTTATTTCTGCTCTCCCACACAGCTTTGATGGCTGTATTGTCGCTTTCGGTACCGCAGGAGGTGAAAAATATCTCTTCGGGGCTTGCCCCGAGGCTTTTTGCCACGCTTGCCCTTGATGCTTTAAGCAGCTTTTCTGCCGACAGCCCCAGCTTATACAAGGATGAGGGATTCCCGTAATCCTCCTGCAGAGCCTTAGTCATGGCTTCTATGACAGCCGCTGAGGGCTTTGTCGTTGCGCTGTTGTCAAGATATATCATAGTTTTTCCTTTTTTGTTATCTGCATAAAACAGAGCCCACTGCTTGAGCGGGCCCTGCGGCATTGACTTGTTTTTCTTCTATCTTGCGTAATCCACGGCGCGTGTCTCTCGGATGACATTTACCTTGATCTGGCCGGGATACTCCAGTTCGCTTTCGATCTTCTTTGAGATCTCGCGCGCCAGGAGCTCCATTGCATCGTCGGATACCTCGTCCGGCCTTGCGATGATGCGGATCTCGCGTCCTGCCTGTATAGCGTAGGAGGTCTCAACGCCGGGAGTAGTGTTAGCTATCTCCTCCAGCTTCTGCAGCCTCTTTACGTAAGTGTCAAGAGTCTCTCTTCTGGCGCCGGGCCTTGCTGCTGACAGAGCATCCGCTGCAGCTATGAGCACAGCTTCGGGAGTCTTGGCCTCGTAATCTCCGTGATGAGCAGCCATGGCGTCGATAACAGCCTGATTCTCCTTGTACTTTCTGAGCACATCGATACCAATGTCCACGTGAGTTCCCTGAATCTCGTGGTCCAGAGCCTTGCCTATATCGTGGAGCAGACCGGCTCTCTGAGCCAGCTTGATGTCAAAGCCAAGCTCGCCTGCCATAAGACCTGCCAGATGCGCCACTTCCAGAGAGTGCTTAAGCACATTCTGGCCATAGCTGGTCCTGTATTTGAGTCTTCCCAACAGCTTTACCAGCTCGGGATGGAGATTGTGGATGCCAAGTTCGAATGTTGCGGCTTCGCCCTCGCTCTTGATGATGTTGTTGACCTCTTTCTGAGCCTTCTCCACCATTTCCTCGATGCGTGCGGGATGGATGCGGCCGTCTGTGATCAGCTTCTCCAGCGCTATCCTTGCAACTTCTCTCCTTACAGGATCAAAGCCTGACAGGATGACGGCTTCCGGAGTGTCGTCGATGATCAGATCCACGCCTGTAGCCTGTTCGATAGCCCTGATATTGCGGCCTTCACGACCGATTATGCGGCCCTTCATCTCGTCAGTCGGAAGCGGAACAACGGAAACCGTGGTCTCAGCCACATGATCCGCAGCACAGCGCTGTATAGCGTTGGTTATGATCTCCTTTGCCTTGCTGTCTGCCTCCTCCTTTGCTCTGGTCTCGATGTCCTTGATCATTACGGATGCATCGTGACGCACATCTTTTTCGATCTCGTCCAGTAGCAGCTGCTTAGCCTGCTCCTGGGTGTAGCCGGAGATCTTCTCCAGCTCTGCCAGCTGCTTTTCTCTGTAGCTGTCCAGCTCCTTTTCTTTTGCGTCCAGGTTCTGGAGCTTCTTGTTCAGCTGTTCTTCCTTTCTTTCGATGGATTCAGTCTTTTTATCCAGACTGGCTTCCTTCTGAACAAGCCTGTTCTCGGTCTTTTTGACCTCGTCTCTGCGCTCACGGATGTCTTTTTCTGCTTCGGCTCTGATTTCGTGAGCTTCTTTTCTTGCGTCAGCCAAAGCTTCTTTTCTGATTTGCTCGGAACGGTTCTCTGCGTCCAGGATTAAGTTTTTAGCCTGAGTTTCGGCGCTGCCGATGGTTCTTTCAGCTGAGTTCTTGCGGATGATGTATCCTGCGAATATTCCTACAAGCAGAGCCACGATTCCAATTACTGCATAGAGCATGTATCGTACCTCCCTGTGAGATTATCGGCCCATTGGGCCGGAAGTCGGATTTCATAGGCATATATATATTAATTGTATTGACAAGAATAATTGACATGCAAAAATAATATAGTAAGACCTATCAAGATATTTTACGATTATACCTATATTATTGTCAACACAAAATATGCGCCTGAAGCATGTTTTTTCCGCAGCCTGACTCTCTAAAATTTGTATATCATCCACTTGCACTGAGGCACTATGTAGCGCAGCTGATAGCGCTTCATCTCGCCGTCGACATCGCTCTGACACTCGTAGAGCAGGCTGGTAACCCCGGCTACTGTCTGTTCGCTGACCATCAGTATGCTGTCCACGAAAAGCTCCCGGCTTTCGCCCTTATCGTCTTTAAATCTGAATTTATAGGGCAGAGGCCTGTTCTCCCCCCTGAACACCACTATGGTATCTATGAATCTGGCAAGCACCTTCAAAGCTCCTCCTGACTATCTCTGCCAGTTCATTATAAAGAACATTTGTTCCTTTTGCAAGATGTTCCGGTGCATTTTTTTGCATCAGAGGGAAAGCAGCTTTTCCTCCCTGAAGCTGACATAGCGACCGTCGCCTATAAGTATGTGGTCCACCACCTGTATGCCCAGCAGCCGGCCGGCTTCACAGAGTATTTCCGTTGTTTTGATATCCGCTTTGCTCGGTGTCGGATCCCCGCTTGGGTGGTTATGCAGCAGTATCACTGCATACGCCCCCTTCTTTATGGCAGGAGCAAAAACCTCTCTGGGATGGGAGGCTGCCTCGGCTATGCCGCCAACTGAAATATCCTCCTGCATTATAAGCTCGCTTTTCACATTGAGCATGGCAATGCGAAAAACCTCCTTTGGCAGGCGGCGCATCTCTTCCATATTAAGCTGTGCGATGTCTTTAGGGGTGTCGACTCTGATTCTTACGGAACCGGGGGATGAGGCGATACGCCTGCCCAGTTCTATAGCAGCGCAGAGCACGCAGGCTCTTGCCCTTCCTATGCCCTCGATCCTTGAAAACTCTTCGGGGCTGTAAGAGGCGAAGGCTGAGATCCCCGAGCTTTCCAGGGACAGAAGCTTTCCCGCCAGATCGAGAGCGCTGTATCTGCTGGTCCCGCTCCCTATAACAAGAGCTATCAGTTCAGCATTTCCAAGGCTCTTTGCTCCGCTCTGCAGGAGCTTTTCTCTTGGCCTTTCATTTTCCGGTAGTGCTTTGATCCCGCTGCTTTTTTCCTTTTCCACAGGGCTTATGAGCCCGCCGTTTTTAGATCAGACCTATGTTTTTCAGTTCTTCTTTTATCACGAGCAGTGGAAAACCTATGACATTGTCTCTGGGACCCTCTATTCCCAGCACATTTTCGCCGAAACGGCCTTGTATGGCATAGGCACCTGCTTTATCCATAGGCTCTCCGGATGCGATATACGCATCGATGTATTCATCCGTATACCAGCCAAGACGCACATCGGTCCTTGCGCAGAAAAGCCTGGTCTCCGAGCTTTTCCTGCCCACGGCCCTCAGGCATACTCCTGTGTAGACTGTATTTACAGCATCCCGCAGCCCGGACAGTATACTGAAAGCGTCGGCTTCATCCTCAGGCTTTCCTATTATCCTTCCGTCCTTGAATACTATGGTATCGGCTGAGATCATCAGAAGCGGAGCTCCGCCTTCATCCGGTCCGGGCGCGCAAGATCCCTCACCTGCGTCCCTGCTGCCGGCAGCAAGTCTTTCCCATACGGACTGTCCCTTTCTGAAAGCCAGAGCCATTACATATTCGCGCGGAGTCAGGGGCAGAGTTATGGTCTCGCTGCAGCTGCTTTTGATGACTTCTGGCTCCAGTCCCTCAGCTTTCAGCATTTCTATGCGTCTTGGGGATCCCGATGCCAGTATTATTTTAAAATCCTTGATATCCATAAGCTGATTATACTTATTTTTCCAATATTTTCAAGTCGGAAATTGTGAAATTTGTTCGTACACTCAGGCTAATCTATGTTAAAATAAATAAAATCGATTAATTGAGAGGTTTATCATGGGAAGTGTCATACTTCTCGCTTCCGGAAAAGGCGGATGCGGAAAGACCACAATGGCTGTCAATCTGGGCCACATACTTGCTTCACAGGGTTTTAAGACCCTGCTTTTAGACTTAAATATAGGGCTCAGAAATCTGGATCTCTATATGGGACTGCAGGATCAGGTGCTTTTTGACCTCGGAGATTATCTGACCGGCACATGCAGGCTCAGCAAGGCTCTGGTGCAGGACGACAAGCAGGAGAATCTTTCGCTGCTGTCTGCGCCGCAGCTTCGTGGGATCAAAGGCCTTACGCCTACCCATATCAAGGTGCTCTGCGAGCATCTGAAAAAAATTTTCGACTACATAATCATCGACAGCCCCACCGGGATATCATCGGAGCTGGCCAATGCTGCCGCAGGAGCGGATATTGCCCTCATAATACTCACTCAGGATTTCGAGGCTCTTCGCAATGCGGAAACTGTAGATAAAAAGCTGGAGGCCCTGGGCATACGGGAGCGCTACTACGCAGTAAACAAGATCTACCCGCAGCTGCTGGAAAATGAAGCGCTGCCGGGTCTGGAACACATAGCTCAGACCATGAAGAGTCCCCTTGCAGGGCTCATTGCCTACGATCTGAACATACACATCGGAAACAACATGGGGCTGCCCGTTGTAAAAAGCGGAACGACAACCATCACCAAAGCATTTGAGGATATTGCAGACAGGCTGACTAAGTAAAAGGAAAGCCATAAGGAACTGTAACGGATGAAAAAACACATACCTGCTATCGTTACATCGTGCGTGCTTCTTACAGCCGCAGCAATACTGAGATTCGCCATGATAGGCTACGGCTTTCTTGCGCTGGTTCTCAGCGCTGTTGCTGTTGCCATTTTGCTGCTTTCCATACTCCCCAAGTCTCTTAAATTCGTGCTTTTATCCTGCATAATTGCCTTCTGCTGCGTTTTTGCAGGCTTTGAAGGAGCTGTCATACGTGAAAGCAAGGGCAGAAACTATGAAAATGCGGACTATATCATAGTTCTTGGCGCTGCCGTCCACGGAAATGTGCCTTCCATGTCTCTTGGGGACAGACTGAACGCAGCCACCGATTATCTTAAGACCTACATCGACTGCACGGCTATACTCAGCGGAGGCCAGGGAGAAGGAGAAAACATCAGCGAAGCGGCTGCAATGAAAAAAGTCCTCATGGCCAGAGGCATAGAGGAATCAAGACTTATCATCGAGGACAAGTCCACAAGTACTATAGAAAACCTGTCTTTTTCCGTTGAAAAGATAGTTGACAATGCCAGAAAGAGGCTGAATCACATACTTCCGCAGGAGCTCGCGGCAGAATCAAGACCGCTGAGGATAGTTATCTGCTCGAGTGAATATCATCTCTGCCGCGCACGCTATGTGGGACGCAAGGTCCTGAATATGGACTTCGGAACCTACCCTGCGCACACTTCTTTGCAGGGCATAAAGCTTACCAATTTCCTCAGGGAAGCCGCAGGCATGATAGCAATGAAATATTACGAACTGACAGGACGGCTCTAGGAGCCGCCCTGTTCTTTTTTATCTATATTGATCTCTGAACTTCTTTTCCCAGATCCATGAGAAGCTGCTGAAATCTTGCGCCGCTTTCTCTGAGTCCTTCCGGCAGGCTGTCCTTTGCAGCCTGTATTTTCTGCGCCTCCTTTGCGCTGTCCAGTATGGGAAGCCCTTTTTCTTTTTTGTACCGGCCAACCTCCCTGCTCAGCTCCATGCGCTGCCCAAAAAGAGCCAGCAGCTGTGCATCCACCTGCTCCAGCTCGGTTCTCAGCACATCCAGCGTTCTGGGAGCCTCTCCGGATGCAATGCCGATGGCAGGTATGTTATAGCTGAGAACAGCCTCCAACACCTTCACAAAGGCTTCCAGGCCGGCTTTGTCAGTCTCATCGAAGCGGCTGAAAAGCGGACTGTCGATGTCCAGAACCGCAGTCACAGCGCCGCTGACCGCTTCCTTCGTGGTCTTAAAATGTATTGGCACCACGATCTCCGAATTTGAAGCGCTGTCGCAGGCGATATGCCCCGGGAACTGATGCACATCAGCCACCAGCTGCGTTTCATCGGAAGCCCAGGCAGTGCCGCACACGCCCTTGCCGTATTCTATGTGTATGCAGGCAGGCTTGCCCTGAAAGGGTCCAAGCACCAGATGCTTATCCATGACCAGATAAAAACCGGCCCAGTTGATGTCAGGCAGTGCTTCCCAAAGCAGCGCCGAGGCATTGGACAGCAAAGGCACAAAACCCGGATCTTCCTCCGCGAAAAGCTCCAGCTGTCTGCAAAGAAGTTTATAGTCAGTCATATTTTCCTCCATGATCCGCATTTATTCTTCCGGTGGCACATCGTGAGCGGCTTTCCAGGCTTTGATCTCCTCCAGACGCTTTTTGTAGCGATCCTCGTTGCCCTGCTCTGTCGGAATGTAGTAGGATTTGCCGTGAAGACTCTCCGGCAGACAGTGCATGCCGGTCATCTTTTCTTCGTAATCGTGGGCATACATGTAGTTCTTGCCGTAATTCAGATCCTTCATCAGCTTTGTCGGGGCATTTCTTATATGAAGGGGCACCGGATCCGCCAGCTGCGCCGTAGCATCCTCCTTTGCCAGCATGTAAGCCACATCCATGGCATTGGACTTGGGCGACATGGCCATATAAATGACCGCATGGGTCAGGTGAACGCTGCATTCGGGCATGCCTATAAAATGACAGGCCTGATATGCTGCCACCGCCACCTCCAGAGCCCTTGAATCCGCAAGGCCTATGTCCTCGCTGGCAAAACGCACCACCCGGCGGGCCACATAGAGGGGATCCTCCCCTGCTTCCAGCATTCTTGCCAGCCAGTATACCGCAGCATCAGGATCCGAATTGCGCATGGATTTATGCAGGGCGGAGATCAGATTGTAGTGCTCTTCACCGTTCTTATCGTACAGCAGGGATTTCTTGGAAATGCACTGCTCAAGAGTCTCTTCGGTGACCGTGGTAACGCCATCCTCTGACTCGCCGTTAAGAACCACCATGTCCAGCGTGGAAAGCGCCACTCTCGCATCGCCGTTGGCAAAAACTCCGATGCGCTCCAGTATATCGTCTGAAATGACTATCTTCTGCAGCCCGAAGCCCCGCCTGTCGGAAAGAGCATGCTTCATCAGCTGCACAAGATCCGCAGGCTCCAGTGCCCGCAGCACAAAAACTCTGCAGCGGGACAAAAGCGCGCTGTTTATCTCAAAGCTCGGATTTTCGGTAGTTGCGCCTATCAGAATTATGCTGCCCTTCTCCACAAAAGGCAGAAACGCATCCTGCTGAGCCTTGTTGAAGCGGTGTATCTCATCGACAAAGAGTATGGTCTTCTGGCCGAAGCTTGTATTGGCTTCAGCCTGCTTCATAACATCCCGGATCTCCTTGATGCCGCTGGTCACTGCCGAAAAATCTATGAAATTGGACTTTGTACGACCGGCGATTATGCGCGCCAAGGTGGTCTTGCCCACACCCGGAGGTCCCCAGAAGATCATTGAGCTTACCTGATCGTTTTCTATAAGGCGGCGCAGCACCTTTCCCTCGCCTATCAGATGCTGCTGACCCACGAATTCATCCAGATCCCGGGGTCTGAGTCTCTCTGCCAGGGGCTGCTGAAACTGGTTTTCAAAAAAATTGACCTGCTGCATTTTTTAGCCTCTCAAAAGTGACCAAATGTTCTTTTTTATTATACATCCTCAGGAGCTGTTTAGCAAGCAATCCGCCGAATAATGCAAGCTCGTGTCCAAAAGAAAACCGCATCAGATCCTTGCAGATCTGATGCAGTCGATGCTTCAGAAGCGAAATATGCGCAGGCTTCGGGAGCTTAGCTTCCGTCACCAGCCTGATGCGCTACTCCACGAAATAGATCCTGTCAGCCAGTCTTTCCTTGGGAGCAGCCTTCTCACCGGCTCTGTAGCCGACGATGAAGTTGCCTATGCCTTCCCATTCGCCTTCGATGCCCAGCTGCTTAAGAAGCGCTTTGCCTTCCTCGGACTCGAACTCCTGCTTAGCTCTGTGGATCCAGCAGTTGCCAAGGTCCAGAGCGTCGGCAGCCAGCATCATATTGCCAAGCACCAGGCTGCCATCGTACACATAGGTTGCAACATCCTTATTGCCGAGGACTACAGCAACCACAGGGGCTCCATAGAAGGGGGTCGCATCCTCGGGCATGCCGACAGCCTTGCGGTTCAGATCCTCCAGCTTGTCCCTGAGTTCCTTATTGGTGACGAAAATGATCTTAACGCCCTGCTTATTGCTCCCGCTTGCGGCATAGATGCCTGCCTCCGCGATCTGCTCCAGCAGTTCCCTGGAGGGGATCTCCTCTGTGAAGCTTCTGCAGCTTGTCCTGTTCTTTAAGAATTCCAGCTTGTCGTTCATCTTGAACCTCCATTCTGTATGGAAGCCCTGCGGCGTCCGCTTCGAGCCTCCCTATTTGCCTATATGTTCACTATGATTATACAGTCTCCCCGCCCCCCGCGCAAGACCGCGCAAAAATAACCTGCAGCAGCTTAATGTGCAGGTTATTGTAGGTTATAAAGATCCGGATGAAAGCTTCTACCCGCTCTACGAGAGCAACTGTTAAGGACCAAAATCCGGCTTTTCCACATAGCTGATACGGCTTTCCCTTGATAACAATGGGTGAAGCGCTTTCTTTATGCCTCTCTATTCCTCTTCGGATCCATATATCCATAGGGCGTAGATAAGTAAGGGGTCTTTTGATTTATCAAGATGTTCCCAGGCTGGATAATATACTTCCTCCCAGGCAGCAAGGACATCATTGTTTTCGACAGTGATGTACACTCTGATCTTCCTTTACTGCAGAGCCATCTTGCTTGCCCCTGAATAGTTTCTTTATTATCAGCAAGCCGATAGCAGTACCGATAGTATTAAGGATCAGATCGTCCACATCAAATATTCCATGTCCGCTTATCAGCTGGATGGTCTCAATAAACAAAGACACAAGGGATCCTGCCATAACAGTCTTCTTTGCAGATGCCATTTTAATGCCACAGAATATTCCCATTGGTATAAACATACCCACATTCACAGCCATCTGCAGCAGATGATACATCCGTCCCCTCTCAAGATTTGTAAATAGAGTGATCAAAGGTATCAACTGAAAGCGCTGTCCAGCATTATTGACCCCTCGAACCAATGTGAATGCGAACAGGGCTCCGATATATGCAGCAAACAGCACAATATAAATTATGTCAGCTCTAGGCATTTTACGGATAAGGCCAATGATAAGAGCTATCAGCCCGTATATCACCCCAAAGAATGCCATTTTAGCCATTAAAAACAGCATATTAGTTTCCTTTTGTTACTGTGAAATCTGTTTCAGTCGTGAATGTCTGAGAAGAATTAACAAACTGGAAATAATATTTTCTACTAGTGTTTAATCCTGTAAAAGTGTATTCACCTGATGCATTGATAGGGAAGGAATAAGACCCATCATTCACCTGCTGACCCCAGATATCATTATGACAAATATATACTGTCATATATCCTGTGCTTGGATTATAAAACCCAGAATCATATGAATTGTCAACGGAAATCTTTATACTTCCTCCATGGTTAGAGAACTTATAGTTCGTATAAACTGCAACAGAATATATTGCTGTTCCTCCATATGCGCCACTGGTATCTAGGTCCCATGTATTAGAGGGAGGGGTTGTGCCTCTGACATATCCATCAGATAATTCCTTATCTGATGCATCGACAACAGTTACAGGATCATGAAAAACTTTGGTATGCGAATCATCAGACTGTGCAAATGCCAACGATGAAGCTGAAAAAACCAGTACTACTGCAAGAATTAGAGAAATGATATGTTTCATTCTGACCTTCTTTCTGCTACAATAGTAGCGATAAGTGGATTTTATCCACTTTGGGGATTGTCCGGCGGTGCGGGTTTGAGAGATTGCACCGCCGAGCGCTTTTTATTATCCGATTGCGGGTTAGCTAGCATGCCCACAACTCAGAACGATTGTGATTGCCTGCCTACGGACAGGTCTTGGTGATAGGGCTGTAGTATACAGAAACACCATCAACTGTTCCGCTAACTCTGAGCGTATATGTTTGCCCAGATATACAGCCTGATACAGTATCAGACACAGACGCACTGCCAATATCTGCGTCATACCAATACGCTACCCGTGTTCCGCCACGGTATAATTCTACAGTTAAAGTACATGAAGCACCTGCCTGAGAAATTGAAGCAGCGCAATTTGCAGTTGTTCCACTGAAAGATAAAGTGCTGCTCTTTCCAATAGCATTAGTAGCTGCATGTGCATTAGCAATTGCAGAAAATACCATTATTATCACCAGAATCACTGAGATTTTTCTTTTCATTCCTTTGACCTCCTTTCCGTATTGATAAGGGGTTTCTTTTCCCTCTCACTATATACATCGCATGGAAATCAGAAAAACGATACCAGATTTTTATAGTATTTCCAGATATTTATGGGGGGTATCTGGTTTTCTTATAGCCATTTCTGTGGCTGCTTTTCGGTACATATCAGGATAATGATACAGCTGTCAGTATAATGACTCAGCCAAATCGAGAATCTCTTCTTCGCTTAATGTTGAATTAATAACAAATACCAAGCCAAGGTCTGAATCGATCCATATTAAGTTGCTTTGCTTTGAAACACCAGATGCTTCATATAAATCTGCATCATATCCATGGATCAAAATATCCTTTCGCTTTTCTATATCACCGCTAAAACCGAGCGTGGAATAACTATCTGTTCTAGTACAGATATACTCAATCGCTTCATCTGACCCCTTTTTAGTGTAATACTCACGTCTATAGTCAGGAAAAGCAGTTTCAGCAATCAAAGCAAACTCTGGGTAATACTGAGCGACCTTCAGCGACGGCAATGCTGATGGATCTATATCAGAATCAGAATCACCATAAAAAGCGTATTCCACATCATCCCCTCTGATCTGCCTTACAAAATCCACCACCATTTCCCTTGCCCCGGCGCTGACCGCCAAAGTCATGCCAAGCAGCAGAACTAAGACAGCGACAGCTACCAGGAGCCGTTTTCTGAATCTGCGGTGAGGGTATACTATAGTGGAACGCTTAGTCAAAGAAGCCGCGTCAAGCTCAGCCTGTATCCTGTTCCAGCTTCGGATACGGCTGTTTTCAAGCACGTCCCCGGTAAAGGCACTCTGCAGGTCCTTTAAGGAGGATGCCCGGGACTGTTTTTCCATCAGCCCCAGCTGATCGGCCGCTTTTTTCAGCCGATCAGCCGAAATACCCCTTTTAAACATCTTCATCCTCCCCTGTCAAGGCCGACCTTAACCATGCCCT
>JAFRWH010000132.1 GCA_017438085.1 Bacillota bacterium | reverse complement strand
GTACAGCTTCAGATAAACTACCTTGACTGGGATACAGCAGGGATAGAGTCCGGGAAATGCTATGATTGTGCTGTAAGGCACGGAAAAAAGGTCTATGTTATGGAGCCTGTGAAGGGCGGCACGTTGGCCAATGTCCCGGACGAAGCGCTATTGCTTTTTAAGGAAAAGCATCCGGAGTGGAGTCCTGCAGACTGGGCCCTGCGTTTTGTACAGAGCTTTCCCGAGGTCGAAGTCTGCCTTAGCGGCATGAATTCCATGGAGCAGGTAGAGATGAATCAGAAAGAGTTTGAGCCCTTAAGCAATGATGAGACGGAAGTTCTAAAACAAGTCAAACGAATTATTGAAGCTAAAACCGTAGTCCCCTGCACCGGCTGCAGATACTGCGTGTCCCACTGCCCGATGGGCATACCCATTCCGGACTATTTCAAAATGTATAATGAACTCAGCAGATATCCAAATGAAGGCTGGAAGATACGGCCTGTATATGTTCAGAAAGCCGCACAGACGGCAAAAGCTTCCCAATGCCTGTCCTGCAGATCCTGCGAAAAACACTGTCCGCAGCACATAAGAATATGTGACTATATTAAAGATGTGGCAGCTGCCATGGAAGAATAAATGCACGCAAATGCAGCCGACACAGTCTGCCCGATTGCCACTTGCGCTCAGGACTTCTACAGGATAATATAAAGAGTAAGGCTTTAACCCCAGGCTGCCTTTTGGCAGAGATTACGATGGAGAGTGCCATGAGCATATATATGAGCGATTTCAAAGAGCGCCCGGCAGGATCTGCGCCCCGCCCTGCGTGGGTGGAGGTGGACCTTGGCGCCATTTCAAGAAATATAGACAGAATAAAAGACAGGCTGGCTCCCGGCTGCGAGTTCTGCGCTGTGGTAAAGGCCAATGCTTACGGCCACGGTCAGAGAAAATGCATGGAGCTGCTGATGGCCAAGGGCGTAAACCGCTTTGCCGTAGCTACGATAGAAGAAGCCCTCATCGCCAGAGAGATCTGCCCCGAGGGCATGGTCTACATTCTGGGACTGGTGGAGCCGGAAGACTACGGCATCATCCTGGACAACGACATCACCATAGGGCTCTGCATCATGGAGGATGCCCTTATGCTGTCGGAAGCAGCGCTGCGGGCCGGAAAGAAAGCTCCGGTATTTGCCGTGGTCAACACAGGCATGAACCGCCTTGGTTTTATACCGGAAGATCCGCAGACCATGGAAGACATAAAGACCTTATCAGAGCTTCCGGGGCTTCAGCTTCTTGGCCTGATGAGCCATTTCTCCAGCGCCGATGAATTCGATGAGGCCGGTGATGCTTACACCGACATGCAGCTAAAGCGTTTCGAAGCTCTTCGGGTAAAGCTTACCGAAGCAGGAGTGCCTCTGCCCTTCAACACGCTTGCAAACAGCGCCGCAAGCCTGCTGCTGCCCGAGTCTCACTACCAGATGGCCCGTCCCGGCGGCTCAATTTTCGGAGATTACGCAGACGGTCTGCCCCCTGAGCTTGGCATCGAATACTGCATGAATGTAAAAGCAAAAATAATGCACCTTAAGAGGCTCCCAAAGGGCAGCGCCATAGGCTACGGCCGTCACACGGAGCTGGAACGGGACAGCCTTATCGGGACCCTGAATCTGGGCTACGCCGACGGCATCCCAAGGATGTGGTCCTGCGGTCAGGGCTATGTTCTGGTCCACGGAGCAAAGGCTCTAATAGTCGGCGTGGTCTGCATGGATCAGATG
>JAFRWH010000131.1 GCA_017438085.1 Bacillota bacterium | reverse complement strand
TACGAGCCCTGAAAAGTAAACTGAGCCTTGGCAACGATGATAAAGCATGTCCAAGAAAGATTATTTCGCTGTTTCCCACCAATTATTTATTTTCCTCAGTTTGGTGATACAAGTGTAAACAGAAGCTAAGCTCTTTTTCCACCATAATAGCAATATGGCTCTTTTAGGTGAGATTTTTTAGGAATAGTTAAAGATATATCTGCGACAAGCTTTGGAAATGAATTGTGTTCATAACTGTAGATCATGATTTATAACATATTTAGGATGAGTTTATATCACCATTTCTGCTATTTCACATGATATGGTGATATTGACCGATTTTTACCCTGCATCATTTGTACCACCATTTCTTAATTCTTTTCCTTTTGGTGATACGCCAAGAGAAAAACAATGAAAAATACCCTACTGCGATCCGGCGAATCAGTTCAAACAAGGCATTCTGAACACTTTATAAGCCGAAATAGTCCATGAAAGACATCATGAAAGCTTTTACAAGTCGAGGCCACTCTTTAGAAGCTTTCTGAGCGCTTCTGCAAGCCGGAACAGTCCATTGAAAAGTAAGCCTAAACACTTTTACAAGCCGGATCAGCTCCTGAGAGGCATTTTAAGCGCTTTGTGAAGCCGGAACACATATTTCCTCACAAGCACACTAAAAGGCTCTCAGAATGCCTCTGAGAGCCTTTAAAACCGATATAAAACTATACGCCAGCCTGACACGTTTTCTTGAAACCTTTGCCAGCCGCCCTTTTCAGCCTCTATAAAACTAAAGGGGCAGGAAGAACTTGATCAGGAAGATCACGGACAGGATGTAGGTCAGCAGAGAAACATCCTGGGACTTGCCGGTGAAGAGCTTGATTGCGGTGTAGCAGATCAGTGCAAGACCGATGCCGTGTCCGATGGAGCCGGAAATTGGCATAGCCAGCAGCATGACTGTTACGGGCAGAGTCTGGGTGATGTCTTCGAAGTCGATCTTCTTCAGGTTTGCCAGCATCAGGATACCTACGTAGATCAGCGCGGAGGATGTGGCCGCCGCGGGGATGATGGCTGCGATAGGTGCGATGAACATGCAGAGCAGGAACATGATTGCAGTGGTCAGAGCTGTCAGACCGGTGCGGCCGCCGGCTGCAACGCCTGCAGCGGACTCGATGAAGGTGGTGACAGTGGAGGTACCGGTGACGGAGCCTGTAATGGTACCGATGGCATCGGAGAGCAGAGCCTCCTTCATCTGGGGCATATTGCCGTCCTTATCCAGCATATTGGCTCTGGAAGCGGTGCCCACAAGGGTCCCGATGGTATCGAACATGTCGATGATGCAGAAGGTTATCACCAAGGTGATGAGTGTGAACCAGCCAACCTGAGCAAAGCCTGCGAAGTCCAGCTTGAATAAGGTGGTCTTGGCCATGTCGGCGAAGGGAGGCACGAAGGATGCGCTTGCCAGGCTTGCGAAGGGGTTGGTCTTCAGGAAGATGCCCTGTCCGGCCCAGTATACAACGGATGCGAAGAGCATGCCGTAGAGCACGGAGCCCTTTACTCCCTTGTGATCCAGAGCCACGATCATGAACAGACCCGCGAACATGGTCACTACATAGAGGATCATCACAGCGTAGCCGCTTCCCATGGCATCCCTTGCGGAGGCTGCAGTCAGGGCGCCGAAGAAATCTCTCATGGCGAAGAAGGGACCGCCGGTCTCGGAATAAACGCCTGCGTTGGAGCCGAAGCCGATGTTCATCAGCATAAGGCCGATGGCAGGTCCGATGCCCAGACGAACGCCCAGAGGAATGGCCTCTACGATCTTCTCTCTTACGTTGAAAATGGACAGGATGATGAACACCACGCCTTCAACGAAGATGATCACCAGCGCGGACTGGAAGGACTTCAGATAGGTGAAGCCGGTGATGGCTGCGATGTTGGAAACAACTACAGCAAAAAAGCTGTTCAGACCCATGCCGGGAGCCATTGCGAAGGGCTTATTTGCCAGCAGAGCCATGCAGAGAGTACCGATAGCGGAAGCTATGCAGGTTGCCATGAACACGCCATTCCACAGATCCTGACCCATGGCGCCGAAGCCGGTCAGAAGGTTGGGGTTAAGCGCGATGATGTAGGCCATGGTCATGAAGGTGGTAAGACCTGCCACCACCTCGGTGCGTACCGTGGTCCCATTCTCTTTCAGA
Organism: Bacillota bacterium; assembly: GCA_017438085.1. Next base: position 1,267 of record JAFRWH010000131.1, on the reverse strand, counting down.
CGGAAAAATTTCTCCATACTGTAAAAACTCCTTTTCCTTAGAATGTAATATGATTTCTTCCTGATAAAAATCAGACAATTAAGTATAGCACTATTTCAGACTTATACGTCAGCTTTTTTATAAAAACTGAGGGAGCTTACGGAACAGTCCGAAAGCTCCCCTGATGGATAATTCATATTGTTCAGTTTAGTAGATAGGAACGGGCTTCTTGTCCTTAGGTATGAAGCATTCCTTTGCATACTCTCTGCCCTTCAGGTTTTCCTTAAGGTCAGCCTTGGCCTTTTCGATGAGCTCGGGCTTTTCCAGCATGTCCAGCGCGATGTTTGCCATGATCTGGGCTGCGATGTTCATACCCTTGTGAGCGACGGCGCTCTTGCCCTGTGCCGTTACATTCCAGCTGTGGCCAGGAGTGCCTACAGCCCATGTGGGCACGGAGATCATGGATGTGGGGACCACCCAGCTCACATCAGCTACGTCGGAGCTTGTGGGCTTATCTTCTGATATCTCGGTGGGTATGAGTTCCTTTTCGTCAGGAGTCGAACCCGCTGCCACGAACTTCTTTATGTAGTCCATTTCTTCGTCGGTGTAGCTTATTGGCATGAACTCTTTGATGTTCGCTCTCGCCACATCCGCCAGAGTGGGATTGTCGATGAAGGAGGAGAAAGCGGAAACGATCTCGGGCTCCTCCACCTCGGTCTCGGTCATGTAAGCCGCTCCGACCGCCAGCCTCTTTACTCTTTCGAACATTTTCTTGAGTTCGGTGTTGTCCTTGGCGCGGACCACATACTGTGCCTCGGCATAGGCCTGGACCACATTAGCTGCAAAGCCGCCGGTATTGGTGATAGCGTAGTGGATGAAGGTCTCCTTCTCCATATGCTCCCTCAGGAACTGGGCGCCTATGTTCATCAGCTCCAGAGCATCCAGAGCGGAACGGCCCTTTTCGGGAGCGCCTGCGGCGTGGGAAGCCACTCCGTGGAACCTGAAATTGGAAATGAGTATGGACTTGCCGTCGTGAGTGATGCCGAACTTTGTGGAAGGATGCCAGTTGACGCAGAAGTCCACATCATCGAAAGCGCCTCTGTGTATCATGTAGACCTTGCCTACGCCGCCCTCCTCTGCCGGACAGGAGAAATATTTCACAGTTCCCTCAAGCCCGTGGGCCTGCAGATATTTCCAGAGTATATAGGCGGTCTCCATGCCGCCGCAGCCCAGCAGGTTGTGGCCGCAGCCGTGGCCGGGAGCCGCGTTCTCGACGGGGTCGAGGTGG
>JAFRWH010000130.1 GCA_017438085.1 Bacillota bacterium | reverse complement strand
TTCTGCACATCTCGATCACGTCCATGGCGGACTTCAGGTGATAATATGTCCTGCCGTCGGGTAGCTTCTCGGCGAATTCCTGATCGTCGTCCCTCCAGCGGGAGTAGAGCATGGGCTTTGAGGGCCAGATCATGAAGTGATAAGGTATCAGCATCTTCTCTCTTGCCTGTCCTTCCGGCCCCATTACTGCCAGCTCCTCACCTGTGACCAGCAGGAAATCCGGAGTGCTCACATAGCGGGATTCAAGAGCGTAGCGTTCCATGTCCGCTTTGCGGCCTTCCTTGTTGTCGTCATTGCGGCCTTCCGCCCAGAAATCGCAGGGAGCGAAGATATCGTAGCCCAGCTCCTTGAAGAGCAGCTCCCAGGGGCGCTGCTTGCGGTAGTCTCTGGGGAAGGCAGCCTGGCTTGCGATGTGCATATGGGAGCCCAGGCGCTTGTAGCCTTCAAGGGGACGCAGATGATCGAAATTGGTGTAGCGCATGGCCATGCTGCGGGCGGAATAGATGGTCTCACTGTTGACGAGGAAGAAGAAGCTCATCTTCTGAACCGTTCCGGGCTGAGCATTGTAAAGCGGCCAGCGGACATTGAAGTGCTCCTGCTGCTTGTTGTGGCGCACGCCTATGGAAAGACTTCCGTCCTTTTCTATATTGTAGTAGTTATAGCCCACGATGTTTTCTGTCTGGCAGGGCCAGAAGAAGCGGTGGGGAGAAGGCATCACGCAGAATGCGCCGTGAGCAGCCTGAAGAGTCAGGACTCTGCCTCTGGCGTCGACCCTCTGACGGTCTCTGTCAGGACCGCTGTTGGTGTGATAGCCCGGGTTTTCGACGATCTCGCGCCTTCTGGGGCTTACATAGTAGAGCTTATCCTGCTTGAAGCCGCCAAGACCTGCATGATAGAGATAAGCTACGCCATCCTCTTCGGTGGATGCCACAGCTTCTATCCTTATGAGGTTGGATCCTTCAAAGAAGTTCACGGCAAGGCCGCCTGAGAACTGGCCGAGGGTAAGTCCGTTGAAGGTGACGGTCTTTATATTTCCATTCTCGGAATAGTTCATTTCGGTGGTGTTCCACTTATCCTTTGCTTCCTTCACTTCGGAAGTGCGGCTCATGGGATCGTCGGAATAGGTATCCCACTGGTAGCCCGGCACCTCTCCGGGAGCGAGCAGCTTTTCCCTCTGAGGATTTATCTTGGTGCGCTTACCGGTGATGACCTTGAACTGGGGAGTCAGTCCGGATCCAAGCTCCACCCATTTTCCGTTGCTTTCATAGCTTAGGCTGAAGATGCAGGGCTTAGCGTCCTTAATGCCGAGCTCCGCCTGCCAGCTGAGACCATCTTCGCCCTTCCAGAATACAGTCTTATTTTCCATAATATCCTCCGTTAATGCAGATCAGACTTAACTGATTTAATTATCTTCTCCGCTTCAGCGCTTGTAAAATACAGCTTTTCAATATATTATAGTTTTTAGCTATAGATACTTATTAATCAATAGGAATTATTTAGATATGACTATCAGACAACTTCAATACTTTGCGTCCATATGCAGGACCCAGAACTTAAGCGCCTCTGCGAGGGAGCTGTTCGTGTCGCAGCCCACCCTGACCATAGCCATGAAGGAGCTGGAGAAGGAACTGGGCACAGGGCTTTTCGTAAAGAAAGGAACCCACATAGAAGTAAACGAGGCGGGCAGAAGGCTGCTGATGGAGGTGGAGCCGCTCCTTTACCAGTACAGCCGCATAGAAAGGCTCGCCGAAGACGGAATGTTCAACAGACAGTACATAAGGCTCGGCTTTTCCACCATGGCAGGAAGCTCCATGATGCCGGAGCTGTACAGACGCATACACAAAAAACTGCCGGAGCTTAAGACAGAGACCTTCGAGGATAACGGAGGACGCCTGCTGGAAAAGCTTGAAAACGGTGAGCTGGACGCGGTGATAACCGGAGGTAAATACGGCGAGGATCCCAAATGGAAGGGATGTTTTGAAAGCATGGACATGGCAGGAGGCGGGATCCGCTTCTGCATTGGCGCCGCATCTGAATACTCCGGAAAGGACAGCATAAGCCTGGAAGAGATAGCCTCGATCCCCATAGCCTTGCTGGATGACAGCTTTCCCATAAGCAGAAATCTGGAGGAGCTTTTCAGTTCAAGGGGCACCGCCCTGAATGTGATAATCAGGACCTCCCAGCTGTTTACAGTAGAGAGATTTATAATCAGCGGTGAGGCAGGAGGTTTCCTTCCGGAGGATGCCTGCGGCAATCCACAGCTGAAGGTCCTGAGCTGTCCCGAGGTGGACTCCTTCAGGGCTTTTCCTGTCAAGCTCTTCTGGAAGAAGGAAGGCGAACAGCCCCTGCTGAAAATGTTTCTCAGCAACATAAAAACTATTGCAAATGACTGAGATGAGCAGTATATTATAGGCTCTGCAATGATTTTATGGAGTTATGATATGATAAAAGATAAAGATCCAAAGAAAAAGGCAATAAAGGAATATGTCCTGCTGTTCTTCGCAGTCGAGATAATGGTTGTGGGCATTTATTTCTTCAAATTTCCCAACCATTTCGCCTTCGGCGGGGTCAGCGGATACGCCCCTGTCATAAGTCAATTAACAGGTTTGTCCTCATCGACCTTTACGAATATAGCAAACTACAGCCTTCTGATACTGGGTTTCTTCGTTCTGGGCAAAAGCGTGGGCATCAAGACCTTCATCTCAACCCTGATAATGTCCTTCAGCCTGTCCCTGCTTGAAAGATTCGTGCCTCTGGAGCAGCCCCTGACTTCGGAGCCCCTGCTGGAACTGATCTTTGCGGTGGCCTGTCCTGCAATTGGCTCTGCGCTGCTTTTTAACATCTCGGCATCAAGCGGCGGCACCGACATTATCGCCATGATACTGCGCAAATACACAAGCATCAACATAGGAACAGCCCTGCTGCTTGTGGATGCGACATCAGTGGTCCTTGCCTTTATAGTCTTCGGACCCGGCACAGGCCTGTTCTCCCTGCTGGGCCTTCTGACGAAATCGATCGGTATAGACCGCGTCATTGAGAATCTCAACATGACCAAGTGCTTCACTATTATCTGCGATGATTCTGAGCCGATATGCGAATACATAATACACACGCTCGGGCGCAGTGCTACTGTCTACGATGCCAGAGGCGCCTTCACCCATCAGCCCAAGACTGTTATAATGACAGACATGGCTCCCAGACAGGCTGTGCTTCTGAGGAATTTCATTAAAGATAACCAGAAAGGAGCATTTGTGCAGATAACCAATTCCAGCGAGGTGATTGGCAGAGGTTTTCTGGCAAGCTAAGCTTCAAAAAATATAAAAAGACGGCTCATGGCCGTCTTTTTTTTGTATTTTATCAGGCTTCTGCTGCATCCAAGCGGTAAGCCGTATTCTGCCACTTGCCGCCGTTAAAGCGGTGCATCTCCTCGGTAAGGTGATCCCAAAGCAGCACATCACCCGCGTCCGGGAAGAATTCCAGGAAACGACCCTCCACAAAAGTGTAGAATCGTGTGATATCAGTGCACATTCCGTAGGTAGGAAGGTCATCGCTTGGTATATCAAAGCTGTAGGGCTTGCCTTCAAGAATTCCGTCAAAATGCAGGCCTTCCCTGTCAAGCTTAAGCATGCCATCGCCGCTTATTATTGAGGTAGCGGAGCCAAACAGCGCCTTATGATCCGGAAGCACGCCTACTTTTACATGTCCCTGATGCAAGAAGCCGGGCTTCCTGACTTCTTCAGCGGCCTTCTGCCGTTCCATTATGGTCCAGTCCGTAACAAACTCCGGGCATACGCTGTCTTCCCCTATTGCGTGAAGCTGATAGTACTCATCCAGTTCTATCTTATTTCCGCAGTGGCGGCAGGTCATGGTATTGCCCTCGGTCTCCATCTCGTAAACAGCGCCGCACTTAGGACACAGGTAGAGCAGAGTTTCCAGATTCTTTGCCATACCGGCTTTGCCTGTGAAGCGGACTTTTTCCCTGCTGTTCCAGACGTAATCATCGTGAGCCAGCAGGCGGTTCATGGTATCCTCTATCTGCTCCGGTGACATTTCCTTAAGCTGCTGAGGAGTGAACATCCTGTCCACAACCACATCTATGCGGCCTTTCCTCTGGTCCAGGCAGTGCTTGGTGTAGTTAAGATACGCTCCGGCTATCTTGGAATAGTAGACAGGCACCCCCAGCTTTTTCAGGAGTTTGCCGCTTCCGGGCATGACAGGCTGAGCCATGCCGGTGATGGAGCTCATGCCTTCGGGCATAATGCATATATTGCCCCCCTGCTTTATAACCCTGAGTATCTGCTTCATCGCGTGAAGATCCGGCGTAAAGTTTTTCTTTGGGATCACCTGCATCACGGGCAGAAGCAGATTGGTGGGGAAGCGGTAAAATTCATTGTACCCCACAACGTAATTCAGCATCTTGGGATAGCACACAGGCCCTGTAAACTGATAATCGACTCTTGAGGAGTGATTGGCTATCATAACTATGGAGCCCTCCTCTTTTGATGGATCTGCCTTATACGTAAAGCTGGTCCTGCTCAGTTTATTAAGAACCCTTGTCACCTGCATAAGTATCCAGTACAGCCATCTGGGCGGTTTTTTTACATTCGTCCTTAAGATCCGTTCTTCGATAGTCATAGTGAACTCCCTTCAGTTTTTTTCATTTTAGCACATGTTTTCCAATAAAGCAAAAACAGCCTCTTCCACCCTGATAAGGATGAAAGAGGCTGCTTTAATTTTTTTTACTTGGATATCACGTTCAGGAACTGACGGAGTCTGGGGTTTTCCGGATTATCGATGATCTCCTCCGGTGTGCCGTCGGCCACGATAAAGCCGCCTTCCATGAATATTATCCTGTTTGCCACATTGCGGGCAAAGTGGATCTCGTGAGTGACCAGTATCATGGTGGATGTCTGTTCCTCGGCAAGCTTTCTGATGGTGTTCAGAACTTCTCCTACGAGCTCGGGATCCAGAGCGGAAGTGGGTTCGTCAAACAGGAGCACGTTGGGATTCACAGCCAGAGCTCTCGCTATTGCAACTCTCTGCTGCTGTCCGCCGGACATCTTTACAGGATAGAAATCCTTTCTGTCCAGCATGCCTACCTTTTCAAGCTGCGCCAGAGCTATCTCCTCGGCCTCAGCCTTGGACTTGCCCTGCACCACTGTCAGCGCTTCCATTACATTGCCAAGAGCTGTCTTGTTCTTGAACAGATTATAGCCCTGGAACACCATGGCGGACTGCATGCGCAGAGCGCGCACATCCTGCTTGGTGTGATGCTCTGCATCCACAGTCACATCTCCGATGCGTATGATACCCGTTGTGGGCACGCTCAGATAGTTCAGGCAGCGGAGCAGCGTGGACTTACCGGTGCCGGAGGGCCCCAGTATGGCAACTACATCGTGCTTGTTGACGTGAAGATTGATATCCTTCAGCACCTCAGTGCTTCCGTCAAATGTTTTTGAGAGGTTTTTTACATCTACCATTTCTTTTATAATTTATATTAGTTTGTGGAGGTAAGCCATTCGTCGCTGATGAGTTTGGTCATATCTTCGTAGAAATACTTCTCGGTGATCTTGGAGATAGTTCCGTCAGCCTGCATTTCTGCAAGAACCTTGTTCAGGTCGTCGCGCAGAGCCTTGCTTTCGTCATCCATTCTGAACCACCAGCCAACGTTGTTTCCGAAGAGCTTCTCGTCCAGCATGCGGAGCTTGAGACCCTGCTCTCTCTGATACTTTTCAACGGTGGAAACGGTGTGAGCCAGAGAGGGGATTCTGCCAAGGTCCAGATCCTGGAACAGAGCGCCGGTGTTGTCATAAGGACGGATGTCCCAGTCATAGTCGGGAGCCATCTTCTCTACGGTATTCTGAGCAGCCTGGCCTGCGGTGCAGCCCATTACCTGGCCGCGGAGGTCTTCGAAGGTCTGATAGCTGCTGTCGGGCTGTACTACTACTACCTGAGCATCAGCATAGATGGGGTCGGAAGCGATGTGAGCCTCAAGACGGCTGGCGGTGATGGCGGCGCAGTTGGCAGCGACGTCGATCCTCTTGGAATCCAGCTCGCCGAACAGGGAGGTCATGTCAGCGCAGCGCTTGACTTCTACTTCCCAGCCGGTCCTCTCGATGATCTCTGCC
>JAFRWH010000129.1 GCA_017438085.1 Bacillota bacterium | reverse complement strand
ATTCTTCTCGGTTCAAATACCGGAGGACATAGAAATATCCGGTGACAATAGCGTTGAGGTTACACCTGTTCCCATCCCGAACACAGTAGTTAAGCTCTTTAGCGCCGATGATACTTGGTGGGAAGCTGCCTGGGAAAGTAGGACGTCGCCGGTTATTTTCTATAAGGCCCGTTGGTCAAGCGGTTAAGACATCGCCCTTTCACGGCGGTAACATGGGTTCGATTCCCGTACGGGTCACCAAATAAGAGCCGGGCTTAATTGCCCGGCTCGATTTTTATATCTGCAGCTATATCAGCATATGCGGCTGTGGTGGAATTCGCAGACACGCAGGATTTAGGTTCCTGTGGTTAACCCCGTGCAGGTTCAAGTCCTGTCAGCCGCACCAGAAGAGGGCAAAGTAATGCCCTCTTTTTATGTTTTGAGGACTTGGACCTGAGCAGGTTTCGAGACTTGGCTCTGCGATTGGCAAGTGAAACGCAGCCAGAGCAGTAGCAAGTCCGATGCCAGGATCGCCGGAGAAAGCGAGCCTTTGGCGAAGCTTGAGCCGCTGCGATCTACGGCCAAGTCCTGTCAGCCGCACCAGAGAAGAGGGCAAATGCCCTCTGTTATTTTGTTTTAGGACTTGGACCTGAGCAGGTTTCGAGACTTGGCTCTGCGATTGGCAAGTGAAACGCAGCCAGAGCAGTAGCAAGTCCGATGCCAAGATCACCGGAGAAAGCGAGCCTTTGGCGAAGCTTGAGCCGCTGCGATATACGGACAAGTCCTGTCAGCCGCACCAGAGAAGAGGGCTAAGACTTTCTCAGAAAAGAAACAGAGGATCTCAATTCCTCTGTTTTTCTTATAATAATTATATTGCAATTCACATATCATATTATATAATTATACTAATAGATGGCATTTTAATATACGCGGTGATATATATGGACAATCTGTTTACACATAAGGAAATGATCTATGCGATCTACGAAGAGCAGAGCTTTTCAAAGGCTGCAAAACGGCTTTTTGTATCCCAGCCTTCACTGAGCGTGCTGGTCAAAAAGCTGGAGGATCAAATAGGGATGCCTCTGTTTGACCGCAGCTGCAAGCCCATCAGGCTCACAGAGCTGGGTGAAAAATACATACAGGCAGCCTCGGAGATACGCAATATAGAAGTACAGTTCTCCGACTACATAGGAACGATCAACGACCTGGAATCCGGACAGCTGAAGATAGGCGCAAACCAGCTTCTCTCCAGCTATGTAATGCCTAAATATATCTCAAGATATCTGAAGCTCCATCCCGGGGTTCGGATCAGCCTCATGAACGACAGCTCCCCCGGCATAGATAACGCTCTCATGATAGGCGATCTTGATTTTGTCATCGACAATCATGAACTGCCGGATGATATCTTCACCAATATACTTCTGGCTAAGGAATACCTCCTTCTGGCGGTCCCTGCAAGCTTTGAGGTCAATAAGGGTCTGGAAAAATACGCACTTAGTTCCGAAGATGTCAGTGCCGGAGTGCATCTTGACAAAAGCTTCCCCTGCGTTCCCATGAAGCGGTTCCAGGATACAAGCTTTATAATAATGACGCAGGACAACACCACAAGGACCAGAACAGATGAGATACTGAAGGCCAACGAACTGGATCCACACATACTGATGGAGGTTGACCGTTTTACCACGCTTTATCAGTTCCTGGAGGAGGAGACAGCCGCTTCTTTTGTGAGCGATACACTCGTAAAAAACCTTAATGTCAAAAACAGCGACAGGATATGCTACTATAAACTTCCGGACGAGTATGCCTCGAGAAACATAGTGCTGTCATACAAAAAAAATAAATTCATTTCACCAACTATGGATAGTTTTGTGGCTCTGATAAAAACTTCAGTTAGGCAAGTCCAAGCAGCTCAAGGATGATCTTGACAGAGAAAATTGTCAGAACGATAAGCATGACAGGGCGGACGATCTTCGATCCGTCCTTTTTGAATGTATTGGATCCAATATAGTTTGCAACCATATTGCAGACACCCGCGATCAGACCGATCCTGATTATTGCAGTGCCGTTGATCACAAATATGATCATGGAAGTGACATTGGAAGTCAGATTTACGACCTTTGAGATGCCATTTGCATTGTTAAGAGGCAGATGCGCAACTGTGGTATATAGCAGTATAAGAAAAGTGCCCGTGCCGGGGCCGTAAAAAGCATCATACATTCCAACCGCAAAGGATATGGGAATGCAGAGCAGAATGGTCTTAAGTTCGGAATATGCTTCGCGCTGCCGCCCCAGATCCTTGTCCTTCATGACGAAAAACGCCACTACGGGGAGCACCAGCAGCAGGATGAACTTGAAATAGTAGTCGGAGATCATCAGGGAGATGTGAGCCCCTATGGTGGCGCCAAGAAAGCTGGCACATACGCTGAAGATAGCTATCTTCCAGATGATATAACCCGCTTTGGCATAGCTGAATGTTGCAACGGCGGTACCCATCAGCGCGCTCACTTTATTGGTTCCTGTGGCCATATGTGGCGGAAAGCCCACAAGAAAATAAGCCGGGAGATAGATCAGGCCACCGCCACCGGCTATGGAGTCCACGAATCCGCCGATGCAGATAAGTGAACACAATACTACTAATTTAACGATAGAAAGTTCCATGGGTATATAATATACTTTGGCTGAACAAATTGCAATTCTTGTGTTATACTGAATGGCGTAAAAGGGAGGTGGTCAGAATATGGAAATAATCGACTTGTACGATGCCGAGCGCCGAAAAACGGGACAGACCATGGTGAGAGGGGCTAAGGTCCCTGAGGGATGTTACCGAATGGTAGTCCATATCTGCATCTTCAATTCCAAAGGCGAAATGCTCATCCAGCTTAGGACAGAAACCAAAGACAGCTGGCCGGGAGTGTGGGACCTCAGTGTGGGCGGAAGCTCTCAGACCGGTGATACCAGTCGGAGTGCGGCTCACAGAGAACTGCAGGAGGAACTGGGGCTCGACGTAGATTTTGAAAGTATAAGACCTGTGCTTACCATAAACTTCAAAGATGGCTTTGATGATTATTATGTGCTCAACATGGAGCCTGAGCTTGAGCGGCTTACGCTTCAGGCGGAGGAAGTCCAGAGGGTCATATGGGCGGATATGGAGGATGTATTCGCTCTGATAGACAATGGCGAATTTATCCCCTATCAGAAGCCTCTTATAGAGCTGCTTTTCGCAGGAGGCGGAAGGCGGACCGATGGAGCCCTTATGCGCAAGCGCGTGGACTGGACCTATTAATACTGCAGAAAGGGGGCTGCCTATGCCCGAGATCACAGTAGAAGTTGAAAAGGAAAAACTGTTAGAATTCCTTAAAGAAAAAAAATATCAGGATATGCGGCTCTATCTGGACGAGCACAATCCTGCGGATATTAGCGAGACCCTCCAGGAGATGTACGACGATGAAGATCTGAGCAAAGAAGATCTGCTTCGCATTTTCAGACTGCTCTCCAAGGATGTGGCGGCTGATACCTTCGTAGAAATGAGCCCCGACATGCAGGAGGTCCTCATCAACGCCTTCTCCGATAAGGAGATCAAAGACGTTATCGAGGAGATGTACCTGGATGATACAGTAGACGTTATCGAAGAGATGCCTGCGAATGTGGTCAAGCGTATCCTTAAAAACGTGGATTCCGAGACGCGGAGCAATATCAATACCATACTTAATTATCCTGAGGATTCCGCCGGTTCCATAATGACCATAGAGTATGTGGATCTGCGGCCGGAGATGACGGTATGGGATGCATTCAGCAAGATCAGGGAATCCGGCGTCGACAGCGAGACCATCTATACCTGCTACGTCACCGACAAGAGGAAGCTGGTAGGCGCTATCTCCGTCAGAGAACTGCTTCTGGCCAAGTACGAAGATAAGATCGCCGATCTTATGGAGAGCAACGTCATTTCCGTCTACACCACGGACGATAGAGAAGAAGTTGCCAATCTTTTCAGCAAATACGGCTTTACTGCAATGCCTGTCGTGGATAAGGAAGACAGGCTTGTGGGTATCGTAACCGTAGACGATGCTATCGATGTAATGACGGAAGAGGCCACAGAGGATATCGAAAAGATGGCGGCTATCATCCCTTCGGAGAGGCCGTACTTCAAGACCGGTATATTTGAGACCTTCAGGCAGCGTATTCCATGGCTGCTTCTGCTTATGGTGTCCGCTACCTTCACAGGCATGATACTGACAAGATACGAGAACGCTCTTGCTGCGGTAGCTGTACTGACTGCCTTTATACCAATGATAATGGATACCGGCGGCAATTCCGGTTCTCAGGCTTCAGTTACCATCATCCGTGGTCTGAGCCTCGGAGACATAGAGTTCAAGGATATTCTGGAGGTAATCTGGAAGGAGCTGAGGGTGGCGCTGCTCTGCGGCGTTGCGCTTTCCTGCGTGGCTTTCGCAAAACTGTTCCTGGTGGATAAGCTGCTGCTTCACAACGATGGCATAACCATGAGCGTAGCCCTTGTAGTTTGCCTGACCCTTATAGTGACGGTTTTTGTGGCGAAGCTGGTTGGCTGCACGCTGCCGCTGATAGCCAAAAAGCTGGGCTTTGACCCTGCAGTAATGGCATCGCCCTTCATTACGACCATAGTAGATGCGCTTGCCCTTATGGTCTACATGCATCTTGCCACATTGATTCTTGGCATATAGAGATAACAGCAAAACAAAGGAGCCGGCTTTGTACCGGCTCCTTTTCGATTGCGCTCTGCGCTTCAGTTACTTCCATCAATAAGCAGGTTCTCTGCGCTTTTGCACAGTTCGTCGGCTGCTTTGGAATCGTAGAACACCTTGAGCAGCTTGCATACGCGCTGAAGTTCCTTCCTGATCTGATCCGACATAGTCAGAGGATTGAGTTCAAAGTAGTCTTTAGACGCGCGGATAAAGATCAGACAAATCTCCTTAGCCTGATCGTCAAAAGGCCTTGGAACCAGGTATATCTGGCTCAGAAGCTTCGCAAAATCAGTCTCAACGTGCCCTACCTTACAGTGTTCAAAGTCTATGCAGAGCATTTTGTCGCCGTTCCATATGAACTTGCGGAAATCTATGTTCCCAAGAGTCTGGCCTGTAATGCGGTTGAAAGGCTCATACCATGCAAAAAAGCGTCTGAAATTAAGGTCAAGTTCATCAGGATCGTTTATGGCAAAGGTAAGCAGCTCATAAAGTGTCTTTCCTTCCACAAAGCGATGCTCTATCAGGTCCTGACCGCTGTAAACAAGCTCCGGAGCAAGTCCGGTGCCCTTAAGCTTTTCGTATATGGCATCTTCAGTGACATAGTTCAGGTGTGACCCGAACTTTTTACTGGTGATGCCATCTTTTATCTCGATCTTGTTTCTTCCCATGATATTAAGCCGCCGGACTTGGCCGGCGGCGCACTGAATTATTCGTAAATGGGGAATCTGCTGCAGAGAGCTTCAACTCTTGCTCTGATCTCGTCCTGCTTGTTATCGAAATCGGATGCAGTCAGATAGATGAGGTCTGCGATCTCCAGCATCTCAGCTTCCTTGAAGCCTCTTGTGGTTACAGCAGGGGTACCTACGCGGATACCGCTGGTCTCCTTTGCAGAAGCCGGATCGAAGGGGATCTTGTTCTTGTTTACGGTAATGTAGACCTCGTCCAGCTTTTCTTCCATGTAACGGCCTGTCACATTGAACTTGCGCAGATCCACGAGCATCAGATGGTTGTCTGTGCCGCCGGATACCAGATCGAAGCCCTTCTTGAGAAGTTCTTCGGAGAGCACTTTAGCATTTTTGACTATCTGTGCCTGATATTCCTTGAATTCGGGCTTTAATGCCTCGCCGAAGGCAGCTGCCTTAGCAGCGATGATATGTTCAAGCGGGCCGCCCTGTGTTCCGGGGAATACAGCAGAATTCAGCTTCTTGTAGATCTCATAGTCGTTGGTCAGAAGCATGCCGCCACGGGGGCCTCTGAGAGTCTTGTGAGTCGTGGTAGTAACGACATCTGCATAAGGCAGGGGGCTTGGATGCAGTCCTGCAGCCACCAGACCTGCGATGTGAGCCATGTCTACCATCAGATAAGCGCCTACTTCGTGAGCGACTTCGGCGAACTTTTCAAAATCTATGATCCTGGGGTATGCGGATGCTCCTGCGATGATCATCTTAGGTCTGCATTCCAGCGCCAGGCGTCTGAGTTCGTCATAATCGATGCGGCCGGTCTCTTCGGATACGCCGTAAGGTACGATCTTGTAGATCTTGCCGGAGAAGTTTACGGGGGAACCGTGGGTAAGATGTCCGCCGTGATCCAGATTCATGCCCATAACGGTATCGCCGGGCTCGCAGAGGGCGTTATACACAGCCTCGTTGGCCTGAGCTCCGGAGTGGGGCTGTACATTAGCATACTTGCATCCGAAGAGCTCTTTTGCCCTGTCTTTTGCAAGGTTTTCAACTAGATCTATATACTCGCATCCGCCGTAGTATCTGCGTCCGCTGTAGCCTTCAGCATACTTGTTTGTGAGTATGGTCCCTGCGGATGCCAGTACCAGTTCAGATACTATGTTTTCTGATGCGATCAATTCTATATTCCTGCGCTGGCGCTTGAGTTCCAGTTCGATGGCTTCGCCGAGAGCCGGATCCTGAGATTTGATAAATTCGATCTGTTCTTTGACCATGTTTGCCTCCATTGATGACAAATAACACAGAATGTGATACAATGCTGCGGACTGCACTGAAACAGTCTTCAATTTGTTAATCTATTATATCATATAAAACAATAAAGTTATTTTATTTTTCCCAAAACCAATACTATTAGCTTATGAAAGATAAAACAAAGCTTATCATTGCCTTCTGCGCCTTAGGCTGCTGCGGCATCGCATATATAAAACTGATGCCATACCTTACAGCAGAGAACATCCAGTCCGTAATAGAACCATTCGGGGCCTGGGCTCCAATCATATATGTTATCGCTTTTATTTTCCTGCCCATATTCATAATCCCTGCTTCGGTAATGGATATGGCCGGCGGATTGCTGTTTGGCCTTGTCAAGGGCGGAATACTTGCAATTATCGGGTCGCTTATCAATTACACACTGTGCTTTTTCATGGCCAGAAGCCTGCTGCGTGACAGCGTGCAGCGCATCGTGGATGAAAAGCTGTCAGAAAGCTGGAAGCACAGGCTTGAGCATGCGGACGGCAGGGAAGGGATGCTGCTGCTGATCATCGCAAGGATAATACCGGTCATCCCGACCACTATCATCAGTTATGCCTTCGGGCTTTCCACCATGAGCTACAGAAGGTTCATTCTGGGCTCGCTTATAGGCGTCATTCCAAACCTGATGGCGTTCACGAATCTGGGCGAAAAGGCTCTGACTCCCGGCACTCCCGAGTTCTGGATAGCTGTAGGACTGCTGATTGCGCTGCTTGTGCTTAGCGGCATACTCGGAAAGAAGTTCCTGGGGAAAGATAGCAAAAACAAATAAATCGACAAATATATAGATGTTTTTAATTAGCAATAATTCACGATAAATAATACAATTAATTGGTTATAAATTTGTGGACCGAGCTGAAGTATCGGTCCGGAGAGGAAAGTGAATATGAATATCGTTAAAGTAGATGCACTGGGCGATGTCTGCCCCGTTCCCGTAGTTAAAGCAAATAAGGCAATTGCCGCTCTTAAGGAGCCTGCTGTAGTTGAGATCCATGTGGATAATGAGACCTCTGTTCAGAACCTGACCAGACTCGGAAATATCAAGGGTCTCGACCCCAAGGCTGAAAAGATCGAAGAGAAGCACTATATCGTAAGATATACCGTTAAGGATCCTGCAGGACTGCAGGCAGGCGGCGGCGTTCCTGAAGAATGCCCCGTAGAGGATGCAAGAGGCAACGTAGTAGTTTCCATCAGCTCCGATAAGATGGGCGTTGGCGATGAAAAGCTGGGCGACATCCTTATGAAGTCCTTCTTCTTTGCTCTTTCCCAGCAGGATAAGCTTCCCAAGGCTATTCTCTTCTACAATGGCGGCGCAAAGCTGACCATCGAGGGTTCTCCCGTTCTTGAAGATATCAAGAGCATGGATGCTCAGGGCGTAGAAGTGCTGACCTGTGGAACCTGCCTGGATTTCTATGGCATCAAGGATAAGCTGGCTGTTGGCGGCGTAACCAATATGTATTCTATCGTAGAATATCTGGAAAACGCATCCAAGGTCGTAAAGCCTTAGTATAAACTTCCGGTGAATTACCATGGCAGAAAAGGTTCTGAGACTTGTGGTAGCATTTAATACTACCACTGCAGCCATAAGCATGGAAAAAGGATGCAAGGAAAAGGGAATAGGCGGAAGGCTTATCCCTGTACCCAGACAGATCTCTGCAAGCTGCGGTCTGGCCTGGATGGCTGACCTGGCTGACAGAGAGATTCTTGAAAGCTTTACTGCAGAGAACGGTATAGATGTGTCTGGCTGGTACGAGATAGAATTCAACGCATAAACTGATTTGCAAGCAAAAAACGGTGGAGAGATCCATCGTTTTTTTCTAACTTTTTCATTGCAGACAGCCTTCTGTTTCAGACATTAGCCGTATCATCATGTCCCAGCCTTCTTTTGCTTCCTTGCAGATCGGGAAGACAGGGTAGCAGTGGAACATGCCCTCACCGATGATCATCTCGTAATCGACTCCGTATTTTTTCATAGCAGCCTCAAAGGAAGGCGCGCAGGCATATAATGTCTCATCACTGCCGTAGATGAAGGTGGTTTTCGGACAGTTCGTAAAATCGCCCTTCTGCAGCCAGATCATATATTCCGGGACGCTGTCATCCCCATGCCGCATGACTTCCACGGCTGTTTTCATATACTGGGCCGGGATCGCGACATCCTTTTTATCCAGCTCCAGCATCCGCTGCCATTCCTCCTCTGTATCGACGCAGGTGCCCGGAGAGATCGCCATGATGTAGCCGGGCATCGGTGTATCTCCATGGCCGTCGTTGATATACGGAACCATGCCGAGCGCAAGGTTTCCGCCGGAAGATGTGCCGAGCACGGATATATTCTCCGCCTTATAGTCCTGCAGCATGACCCGATAGCATTCATGAATCATCTCATAAGCTCTGGTCAGCGGATAGTCTGTGCAAAGCGGGTAATAGGGTATGAACACATCAAGCCCGGTTTCCTTCGCAAACCGGAGCGCTTTTTTGATGGAACCGGGTCTTGGCGCTGATATCATCCCGCCGCCGATCAGGAAGAGGTTGGCCTTATCTGTTTTTTTCTTGTGGATCAGTTTCAGAACGGGACAGCCCATGACTTCGATATGGCTGATATCAAAGGCCTCATCTTTAAGAGCCGGGATCCGGTTCTTTGCATTCTGCTTCCTCCTGTTTTCCAGCAGTTCTTCCGTACTCATGCCGGTCCACATTTTCTTAATATTCACGGCTTTTACCAGCCGCTTAAGGATAGAAAAAATACAAAGGGAGCCTTTGAAAAGCAACTGAAGATATCAAAATAGATTTTGTATTATAACAAAAGTGAGGATCCCTGCATTAAATGCCGTCATCCATCGCCCTGGGATGCAATGGGT
>JAFRWH010000128.1 GCA_017438085.1 Bacillota bacterium | reverse complement strand
GTGTATCCTTACCTTCTCGTTGACATGTTCTCTCAGATAGTTTGCACCGACATCCATCAGCTCAACTGCATCCAGTGCGCTGCGTCCTGCATCGGGAGCAGCTGCCGCATGTGCGGGAATGCCCTTGAACTTGAACTTCATGGAGTTCATGGCAAGGAAGCTGCAGCCCCAGAGGGAGTTCATGAAAGCGGGATGCCAGGTGATGCAGGCATCGCAGTCATCGAACACGCCTTCTCTTGCCATTCTGCCCTTGCCCTCGAGAGTTTCCTCTGCAGCGCAGCCATAGAAGCGTATGGTACCCTTTACCTCTCCTGCTTCGATGGCAGCCTTCATGGCTATGGCAGCGCCTGCGCCGCCTACGCCCAGCAGATTGTGTCCGCAGCCGTGGCCGGGGTCATCCAGAGTCTTTTCGGGTTCTCTTACCGGTGCGACCTTCTGGGAAAGCTTGGGCAGAGCATCGTATTCGCCGAGTATACCTATGATGGGCTTTCCGCTTCCGAATTCTGCCACAAAGCTTGTGGGGCAGTTCGGAATAGTCTTTATCTCAAAGCCTTTGCCTTTAAGATACTCGCTCAGGAGCCTGCAGCTGTTGAATTCCTGCATTGCAGTCTCCGGATTGCGCCACATTTCGAGTGTAATATCAGTCAGATCCTGGCTTATGCCTGTGATGCTGCTGACAACAGCTTCTTTACTCATAAGTTTTCTCCTTTCCTTGAAATAACGGTCCGTACTAATTCTTGGGAGCAGCGACCTTGCGGCCGATGAGGATGGTGCCGAATACTGCTACGATTACGATCGCGTAGGAAGGAGATCCGGGGAGCCATGCAAGCAGGCCGTTCTTATAGAGCGCAAACATGATGCTTGCAAGCACGATGCCGATGGCGCCGAGCTTGGGATTAGCTACTGCCTGCTGAGCAAGCATTGCACCGAACAGTGCGGGCAGAATGTTATTCAGTGCCGCAACAAAGGCCGGGGGAAGAGCGCCCAGTATGGAGGAGCCGAGGATGACTCCGATGGTCAGCATCAATACGTTCACGATGATGGAGATAGCAACGCCTACGGTAGCAACTACGGAACCCTTTTCGGTACCTGCTTCAACGTTGGCTGCAGACTGAGCTGCAACAGTTGCGGGAAGACGGAGGTTTCCGATGTTACCGGAAAGGAAGGACATGTAGGTACCGGCTACGCCCAGTACGGGGAAATAAGAGATAGGCTCAACGAACCAGAATACGCCGGATACGCTGACCTGCATGATAGTACCTGCGATAACTGCGCTGATGGGAGGACGAAGTCCGAAACCGAAGTAAAGCACCAGTGCGGGGAAGAATGCGAAGAGCACGCCCAGCAGGTTTGTCGCCCTACCGATCTTTATAATCTCGGGCAAATATGTAGAGTCATAATATGATTTGTTTTCCATTATTTTCACCTTTTCTTTTTACAAATACGATTAGCGAAAACCTGCATTTTTAGAAGATTACAGAGATGATCATTCCAAGGAACATGGAGATGCAGAATGACCATTCACGTATCCACTTCTTGTTAGCCTTCTTGTTGTATATGCTGAAGATGGCCATAATGATGAAACCTGCAATAGCTGCTGTGGTCTGACTGTCGAATCTTACCACTCTGTCGATGGTCAGATAAGAGAATGCGCCGCACATAGCACCTACGGAAACGATGGGCATAAGCTCTGCACGTCCGCCGGCAAGCACATTTCTGAACTTGTCGAGGCTGGGAGTTGCAAGACCGGTGAAAAGGATCCAGCCTATGGAGCCCAGGGTCATTACCCAGACGCCGCAGGCGAATGCAGTAGCGGTCATGTCAGCTCCGCCCAGGGTAACTCCCATGGCGTCAGCGCCGAAACCTGCTGCCATCAGCTCATATGCAACTGCGCCGATGTAAGAAAGTCTGAACCAGGAAATTGGACCGCCCATGGCAACCAGCAGGGATACCATACCGGCAAGTATAGCAAGAGAGGGTCCTATGGAGCCTACTGCCGCACTGGTAGCAGCAGCTTTGAACTGCTCGTTGGTAACGCCCAGTTCTTTACCAGCCTTGAGGGATCTCACAGTCATGAGAGCCGCCTGGATCAGTACGAGGGCAACGCCGCATCCGCAGGCGACCCACATTATGAAACTGTTGGCAATGTGTTGATAATCCATTAACTTTTCCTCCTATCAATGAATAATTACGCACACCCCGATACCGGGATCAGCACGATGTACTCCATGATTTACATCATGATGATGCCGCCGTTGATATCGAGGCAATGACCTGTTATATACGATGCTTCATCTGAAGCAAGGAAAACTATTCCGTTGGCTATTTCCTCAGAGCTGCCCCTTCTGCCCATGGGGATCTTGTTCAGGGTGGCCTGCTTCTGGTCTTCAGTGTTGGATAGCCAGTTATTTTCAATATATGCCGTTGACTTGATCAGTCCCGGAGCAATAGCGTTTACTCTGATATTATCAGGAGCGGTCTCAAGAGCCAGCTGCCTCATCAGGCCAAGCTGAGCTGCCTTGCTGGGAGCATAGGGTATGCGGCCCACTTCGGAACGGCTGGTGGTACGGCCTGCTCCGGAGGATACGATGACTATGCTTCCGCCGCCCTGCTTCTTCATCTGAGGAATGATGCAGCGGCTGAAATAGAACAGCCCGTAAAGATTGAGCTTTACTACGCGGTCAAACTCCTCAGCTGTATATTCTTCGATATTGCCGCTGTGAGTGGAACCGTGGGTGCCTCCCGCATTGTTTACGAACACATCCACGCGTCCGTAGCGATCGATCACGTCCTTTACTGTGCATTCAACTTCATCGCAGTTGCTGGAATTGCACTTTATGGCCTCTGCTTTGCCTCCTGAAGCTTTGATCTCCTCAGCCTTAGCCTGAGCCATGGAAAGATCGATATCAGTGATGATAACGCTGGCGCCCTGTCTGGCGAATATACTTGCTGCTGCGCCGCCTATACCCGCAGCTCCG
Source organism: Bacillota bacterium (assembly GCA_017438085.1). The sequence goes on along the minus strand of JAFRWH010000128.1, from coordinate 487 downwards.
CCTGTGATAAGCACTACTTTATCTGTAAAATCGAGCATATCTTATTTGCCTCCTTTCAAACTATCCCTTTAAGTAGTATCTTTTGTATTCCTCTGCAAGTATGTCCAGATTGTCTGTGGTAAAGGGTCTTGTGCCCTCCTCCAGCTCGTGGAACATCTTAAGCGTAAGATCGGTGAGAGGTATCTCAACTCCGTGCTTTGCAGCACATTCTCTGATAGGATCCTCAAATACAGCGATCTCGCTCTTTCTCTTTCTTACGACAAGATCTCTCCAGAAACCGCTGTGCACCTTTGTATAGCCTCTGAGCCTTTCAACATGCACATCCAGCATGTGGCTGAGCTTTTCGGGATCTCTGTTTTCTCTCGGATAGATCAGATCCGGAATGTAATCGTCGAACTCCGGAAGCTTAAAGCCTTCCTTAGTGGCTACTTCATAGGTCTCAGCGCTGAGCTCAATGAACATATCCCGGTACTTAGGATCGTCTATG